>CAVHDO010000110.1:0-5531 GCA_963634795.1 Oscillospiraceae bacterium | reverse complement strand
ATCTCTTGCAAAATTTTATTTCTTATGCTACAATCATTTCACATTCGTCGGGGAGGCCCGGCTTTTTTAAGTGACTTCGGATTGACGGGCAGTGTATGATATGATATACTTTCTCGGTATGCTGTTTACGGGAAATCCCAAATCTTTCAGTGAGGTGTAAATTATGCGTGACGGAATCACTCTTGCGTGCTCTGAATGCAAGCGCCGCAATTATCGCACGAACAAGAACAAGAAGAACAATGCGGAACGTATTGAAATGATGAAGTATTGCAAATGGTGCAAGAAGCACACCCTGCATAAAGAAACGAAATAATTTGTCGAGGGGTGTAACTATGGCGAATCGTCGGCAGACAGCTGAGGAAAGCGGAGCTGCGTGGAATAAATTTTTCCGCGAGACGAAGGTGGAGATGCGCAAGGTCGTATGGCCGACCAAGATGCAACTCATCCACTATACGGTGACGGTCATCGCGTCGGTGCTTCTGATTTCCGCTATGCTGGTCGGTGTGGACTTCGTTTTCATGGGTCTTTCCAAATTGTTGGTCGGCGTGATTGGCTGATGGAGGAGACGATGGCGGAAAACGAAGTGCAGCTCGAAAAAGAAGGAAAGAATATTCGCTGGTATGTCGTTCACACGTATTCGGGGTATGAAAATAAGGTCCAGGACGCGTTGCTCCGCAAGGTGCATTCGCTTGGCCTGGAGGATACGATCAAGCAGGTCGTGCTTCCGATGCGTGAGGAAGAAGAGGTCAAGGACGGCCAGAAGAAGGTCGTGAAGCGGAAAATTTTCCCGGGATATCTTCTCGTCCAGATGGAAGTCAATGACCACAGTTGGTATATCGTCCGGAATACGCCGGGGGTGACGGGTTTTGTCGGTACGACGACGAAGCCGATTCCGCTGGCGGATGAGGAAGCGGAGCGCATCCTCGGGGCGGAAAGACTTTCGGTCCGCGTGACGGCGGGTGTGGGTGATAAAATCCGCATCACCGAGGGACCGTTTGCCGATCATGTGGCGACCGTGCTCACTGTCGCGGCTGATAAGAGCAAGATAACGGCTGAAATCAGCGCCTTTGGGCACGCTACCAAAATAGAGCTGGAAGCGGGTTTCTTTGAACCCATTTCATAAGGAAATATCGTTCCTGTTTCTTGGAAAGGAAACGGGCGTGTGATTTCCGGCGGAAACGAGTCGCAAGATGTTGTTTCCGAAAGGCTCAAGTGGGAGAGGAAATCTCGTTTGTACCACATCCTCAAAGAGTAAGGAGGTGTCAAGTATGGCAAAGAAAATCGCAAAGGTTGTGAAGTTGCAGTGCCCGGCCGGTAAGGCTACGCCGGCACCGCCTGTCGGCCCGGCTCTGGGTCAGGCGGGCGTCAATATCATGGCTTTCGTCAAGGATTTCAATGATCGCACGGCCTCTCAGGTCGGGCTCATCATCCCGGTCGAAATCACGGTATTTGATGACAGAAGCTTCACTTTTATTTGTAAGACCCCGCCGGCAGCTGTTCTTTTGAAGAAAGCGGCCGGAATCGAAAAAGCGTCCGGCGTGCCGAATAAGAATAAAGTCGGCAAAGTGACGAAGGCAAAGGTTCGGGAAATCGCGGAAACGAAGATGCCCGATCTGAATGCGAATGATGTGGAAGCAGCAATGCGCATCATCGAGGGGACGGCCCGCAGCATGGGGGTCGAAGTCGTAGAATAAGACTGTGGCGCGGGAATGAGAATTTCCGTGCAAGGAGGTAACCATGGCAAAACTGACAAAGAAACAAAAGGCAGCGGCCGCCATCGTTGACAGTCATAAACTCTATGGCCTCGACGAAGCGGTAGCGTTGGTCAAGAAAGCGGCATCCGCCAAATTTGACGAGACGGTGGAGCTGGCTTTCAATCTGAATGTAAATCCGAAATACGCCGATCAGCAGCTGCGCGGCGCGATTGTTCTCCCGAATGGGACGGGCAAGACGAAGAAAGTCCTCGTCTTCGCCAAAGACCACAAGGAAGACGAAGCGAAAGCGGCGGGCGCTGATTATGTCGGCGGCGCGGAGCTGGCGGACAAAATCGCCGGCGGTTGGTTTGATTTCGATGTCGTTGTCGCGACGCCGGATATGATGGGTGTCGTCGGACGTCTGGGTCGTGTCCTGGGGCCGAAAGGTCTCATGCCGAACCCGAAAGTCGGCACGGTCACGATGGATGTGACGAAGGCTGTTTCCGAAATCAAATCCGGTAAGGTGCAGTATCGTACGGACAAGGCGGGGAACGTCCAGGTCGGCATCGGCAAAGTTTCCTTTGAAGAAGAGAAATTGGCGGAAAATTTCCGCGCGATGTACAACCACATCCTGAAGATGCGTCCGGCTTCCGTCAAGGGGACGTACATGAAGAGCGTGACGCTGTCCTCCACGATGGGGATGGGCGTCCACATCGACATTTCCACACTGTAAGAATTTCATATTTAACACTTAGCTGAAGACCGGCGGTTTGTAATGGGCTTGGGAAACCGAGTCCCCCTCCCGAGGCTTGGTGCCGAAAAGTTCGGTACACGACCTCACGCCTGTGGGGTCGTTTTGGCTAATGTGATAAATACAGGAAACGGCGGGTGCGCGCTGTCGTAAAAATACGATGCCGCGATATTTCCTCCGTTTCCGAAAAATAAGGAACGGCCGGGATCGGCGGTTCCGGAAAGGATAGGAGGTGTCATATGAGCGAACATTATGAATTGAAAGTTCGTCCCGAAAAGGTCGCCATTGTGGCGGACATGAAGGAGAAACTGTCTTCGCAGGGTGTCGTCCTCTTGACGTTCGACAAGCTGACGGTCGCGGATGCGAATCTGCTCCGTCGCAAGTTCCTGGCGCACGGCGTGAAGTACAAGGTCATCAAAAATACGTTGACCCGTATCGCGGCCGATGAGCTGGGCTTGGAAGGCTTGGATGATCTCTTGACGGGTCCGAATGGGCTCGCGACGTCCGAGACGGATCCGGTCGCACCGGCAGCGGCTCTCAAGGAATTCTTTGAAGAGACGAAGAGCGAAGCCGTCAAGGTGAAAGCCGGCGTGCTGTCCGGAAAGGTCATCGACGAGGCCGGCGTCAAGGCTTTGGCGGATTTGCCGAGTCGCGATCAGATGCTGGGCGTTCTCGCCGGGACTTTGGCCGCGCCGATTACCAATCTGGCACGGGCTCTCAATGGAAACATTCTCAATTTCGCATACGCTTTGGAAGCTGTGCGTAAACAAAAGGAAAGTGCGTAATCGTGCATGAGCACGGCGCCACAGTTTTGAAGGAGGAAATCAACATGACTAAAGAAGAAATTTTGGAAGCGATTGCCGAAATGTCCGTTCTCGAACTTTCGGAACTTGTCAAAGGCATTGAAGAAAAATTCGGCGTGTCCGCAGCGGCTCCGGTCGCGGTGGCGGCAGCGGCTCCGGCAGCGGGCGGTGCTGCGGCAGCGGCTGAAAAGACCGAATTCGACGTCGTCCTCGCAGCAGCCGGCGACGGCAAGATCGCGGTCATCAAAGTCGTCCGCGAAGCGACGGGTCTCGGCCTGAAAGACGCGAAGGAACTCGTCGACGGCGCTCCGAAGACCGTCAAGGAAGGCGTGGCAAAGGCAGAAGCCGAAGAACTCAAAGCGAAGCTCGAAGCGGCCGGCGCAACGGTAGAACTGAAATAATTTCGGAAACAACAAAAAAAGAAGAGGCTCTTTGCGGGGTCTCTTCTTTTTTTGCGTGAAATAGATTTGTGATTTGTCGTCCGTCGTCTGTGTAATTGTTGCTCCAATGTGTGAAACTTTGTTTAGCTGGAAGGTTTCATTGGCATTGCGCATTGATCTGGCGATAATGGCAGGATTTTGATCGATTCTCGTGATTTCTGACGTTGAAATAAGTGGCATCCATCAAGATGTAGGCATAGATGATTTGCAAAGGATGGCTCTTCTATTCTTGGATGAGGGGAATAATTTTGGTCGTGATTTGGGAGATTGCCGTCGCTGACTATTTGATGCCATGGAGGTCTTTATGACTGAAGGAAATATTTTGATCAGTTAATCATTGGCATAGAGGCGAATGATTTTATCGCCAATACCGGAGAGGGATCAGACGTTTTCGGGGATAATGTCCGGTTTGAATGAGTTGATATATTTACGTGAAATTTGGAGGCCGATACTGATGTAGCTATGTTTTACTTGCTTCTGCTAATTATAATGACTTTTTTTGCAAGGGGGGGGGCGCTTTTTTGCTTTTTCGGCTTGACAAGGACGAGGGCGGCCTGTATAATATTTCAGTCATTGCATGGGGTGCTGTGACGCAACCGCGCGTGTCGGGTCTTGAAATTCTTCGCTTTTCGGCGAAGATACCCGCCATCGGCGAGTCTGGTAGAAGGAGGTGCACACATGTACGCAATTGTCAAAACAGGCGGAAAGCAGTATTGCGTGGAAGTCGGCAAGAAGATTTCCGTAGAAAAACTCGATGCTGAGGTCGGCAGCGAAGTGACGCTGGACGAAGTCCTTTTCATCGGCGGCGAAGACGTGAAAGTCGGCGCTCCGTTCGTCAAGGGAGCGAAGGTCGTCGCGAAGGTCCTCGAGCAGGGTAAAGGCAAGAAGATTCGCATTTTCAAGTACAAAGCGAAATCGAATTACCGTCGTCGTCAGGGACATCGCCAGCCGTTCACGATGCTGGAAGTCACTGCGATTGAGGGCTGATGATTCTCGTCAAAATCCGCTGTACGGACGGCCGCATTTCGGAATATGAAGTGAGCGGCCACGCGGGGTATGCGGAGTGTGGGAAAGACATTGTCTGCGCGGGAGTTTCCTCGCTCACACTGTCTGCGGCGCTCGGGCTCCGTGACGTATTGCACAAAAAAGGGACTTATGAATCGGAGGCGGGACGTCTTCTCGTCAAGATTTTGGAAACGGATGACCGGACGGAAGCGATTCTCCGCACGATGCAGATAGGTCTTACAGAAATGCAGAAACAATATTCGGAATTGATTACGATAGAAGAAACCGGGAGGTGATTTCCATGTTGCAGTTTGATCTCCAGCTTTTCGCTCATAAGAAAGGGGTATCGAGCTCCAAGAACGGCCGCGATTCTCATGCGCAGCGTCTCGGCACGAAGATGCACGACGGCATGACGGCCAAAATCGGCAATATCATCGTCCGTCAGCGCGGCACGCACATCCATCCGGGCACGAATGTGGGCATCGGTAAGGATGATACGCTTTTCGCTTTGGCGGAAGGAAAGATTCATTTTGAACGTCTGGGACGGGATAAGAAACAGGTCAGTGTGTATCCGGTCGCATAAAAAAAGGCGCCTTCGGGCGCTTTTTTTATGCTTACCTTTTCGCTCAGACGCGAGATAGTTATTAGCTGTTAGCTTTTAGCTGTTAGATAGGGCTTAGGGGGTGCTGTTTTTTTTGCACCTTTCGGTGCGGAATATTTTGCTACGCAAAACGCGGCATACGCCGCGGGCTGTACGATGAATTTGTACGGAACTCCTTACAGTACTTCATTCTCTTTCTTCCCCGGGGAAGAAAGAGAACGAAGCAAGAGAAAGAAG
>CAVHDO010000109.1:0-5563 GCA_963634795.1 Oscillospiraceae bacterium | reverse complement strand
CGGCGAATTTTGCACAGGCGGGTTCCCTTGCGCCATTCTTAGCAAAATAAAATTTTCAGCCTTCTACTTTTTTCTCACATAGAGTATTGCGCAAACATCACTTCGCTCGTTTGCGAGCGGTGTCGCTTCGCGATATTTTTATATTACACCTTCGGCGTTTCATCATTCGGCGCTTTGCGTCACTGGCGACCGTCCACCGGAAGGTCGCCTCCGGAAGAAGGCTAACAGGTGGCGGCTTCGCCGCATTTTATAAGAAAATCGCGCGAAGCGACACCGCTTTTAAGCTCCCAGCTCCCGCCTCCAAGCTTCCGGCTATCTTGCGCCTGAGTAAAAAGCCGAGAACGTCATCTGACGTCTGATGTCTGATCGTCTGACGTCTTAATCCTGCTTGACATAAAAACTGAGCACGGTCAACCTGTGCACTGTGTACTGTGTACTGTGCACTTTTTCGGACGTTTCCATCCTGCCTGACAGAAAATTCAATCACGTCATAAGGAGAAAAAAAGAAGTCCGAAAAATTTACATCGCCTTTCGTGCTATAATGGAAGAAAAAATTGACAGGGGTTTGCGATATGGATTTGAAAGCACTTTTGAAACAATATTTCGGCTACGATTCGTTTCGCCCCGTGCAGGAGGAAATTGCGCGGGCGATTTTGCATGGGGACGATGTCGTGGCGATTATGCCGACGGGAGCCGGGAAATCGATTTGTTTCCAGATTCCGGCGCTGGCATTACCGCACGGGACGGTTGTGATTTCTCCTTTGATTTCGCTCATGAAGGATCAGGTGGAGGCGCTGTCGGCGCAGGGGATTCCGGCGGCTTTTGTGAATAGCACGGTCTCGCGGGAGGACACGATTGAGCGGTTGCGGGATTTGTATCGCGGGCGGCTGAAACTTTTGTATATGGCGCCGGAAAAATTGGAGCAGGGATATTTCACGGATTGCCTCCGGCAGGTGCCGCTGTCGCTGGTCGTCATCGATGAGGCGCATTGCGTCTCGCAGTGGGGACACGATTTTCGGCCGAGCTATCGGAAAATTGATGAGTTTATCAAGAAACTGCCGGCGCGGCCCGTCGTGGCGGCGTTCACGGCGACGGCGACGCCCTTGGTCGAGCGGGATATGCGGGAGAATTTGGATTTGCTCCGTGCGCGGCTTTTTCGGACAGGGCTGGATCGCCCGAATTTGTCGTTTCGTGTGATGCGCGGGGTCAAGAAAGAAGATTTCATTCGGGCGTACATCGAGGCGCATCCGAAGGAGGCCGGCATCATTTATTGCGCGACGCGAAAGGCCGTGGAAGAGGTGTACGAATTTCTGTGCGGCCTCGGGATTGCGGCCGGGCGCTATCATGCAGGCATGGAGGACGAAGAACGGCGAAAGGCGCAGGAGGATTTTTCTTTCGATCGCACGACGGTGATGGTCGCGACGAATGCGTTCGGCATGGGGATCGACAAAAGCAATGTGCGCTATGTGATTCACCATGCGATGCCCAAGAGTCCCGAGGCGTATTACCAAGAAGCCGGGCGCGCGGGGCGTGACGGGGCGGCGGCGGATTGTATTTTGCTCTACAGTGCGCGCGATGTCCGGACGCAGGAATATTTGATTGAAAAGAACGAGGCGGAGCCGGAGAAGGCCGATTTGGATTACGAAAGGCTCCGCCGGATGGAGGATTATTGCCGCACGTCGGGATGCCTTCGGAATTTCCTGCTGGATTATTTCGGGGAGAAGGGCGACATGCCGTGCGGGCATTGCGGAAACTGCGAAGCGGCGGCGGTCGGCACTTGCGTCACGGATGAGGCGACGCTGATTTTTCGCACGGCGGACGCGATCGGCGGGCGTTTCGGTGCAGGAATTATCGCGGAAATTTTGAAGGGCGCGCGGACGGAAAAGATTATCAGCCGCCATTTCGACGAGCTTCCGATGTACGGGAAACTGGCGCTCGAGACGCTCAAAGGGATTCGTGAGGCCATCGCGCGCTATGTGGCGGACGGCTACTTGCTGCGCGAAGGTGGGCAGTACCCCACGATTTCCGTGACGGAGAAAGGAAAGGCTGTCATTTCCGGAAACGCCGATGTGTACGGGATTCCCATCGGCGCGCAAAAATTTGCGGTGCATGCGGCGACGCGAAAAAAAGCGAAGACGAAGGAGAAACGCTCGCCGCTTTTCGAGACGCTTCGTCTGCTTCGCTTGGAAATCGCGGAAGAGGAAGGCGTGCCGCCCTTTGTCGTTTTCACGGATGCGGCGCTGGAAGATATGGCGCAGAAACAGCCGACAACCATGGAAGAAATGGCGGATGTACACGGCGTCGGCGCATTCAAATTGCGGAAATACGGCGCGCGTTTCCTGAAAGCTTTGGGACATGAGGGAGAGGCGTCTCCGCTGCCGGAGCCTGTCGCCGACGGGACGATTCCGGCAAGAGGCGCGCGAAAATTGCCGCAAACGCACAGCGCGGATGAAAAAGAAACATTCGATGAGGCGGCGTTTTTGGCGTATATGGACACGGTGCGCACGCGTCTGGCGAAAAAAGCGGGCGTTGCGCCGGATGCGCTTTGCAGCAAGGCGCTGCTCTTGGCACTTTTATCGGATAAAAACGCGGTGCAAGAAATGTCGCCGGAGTATCGGATCCTGTACGGTCCGACGCTCGTGCAGGCAGCGGAGGTGTATCGGTCGATATTGTGAGGGTAGTGCACAGTGCACAGGGTGGCGTGCTCGGCCGTTTGCGTCAGGCAGGATGTAGACGTCAGACATCAGATGATCAGACGTCAGATGACGTTCTTGATTTTTGCGGCAGGCTTGAGAAAGCTTGAAAATGCTTGATTTTGTACTGAAGTTTTTCGCGCTTTGATGACAAAGTAAATCGGGGAAAGGACGCAGGAGCGTTTTTTGTTATCAAGCCATTTCAAGCCTTAATGCAAAAGAAAGCTGGGCGGAGGACATGAAAGTGGTTTTCCGATAGCAAGCCTTTTCAAGCTTTGTTATATATGAATAGACACCGAATGCAGAAAGGAGATACTATGAGCAGTGCGGATACGCAATATTTGAATATTGTGCGGGACATTTTGGAGAATGGGGCTTTGGGCGAGAACCGGACGGGGATGCCCGCTTACAAATTGCCGCATCGGATTTTGCAATTCGATTTGGAAAAAGAGTTTCCTATCCTGACGACGAAATTTGTCGCGTTCAAGACTGCGGTGAAAGAAATTTTGTGGATTTGGCAGAAACAATCCAATGACGTCCGTGTGTTGCAGGATTGGAACGTCCACGTGTGGGACGAATGGATGCGCGAAGACGGCACGATTGGGAAAGCGTACGGCTACCAGATCGCGAAATATCATCAGGTCGACACGCTCTTGGAGACGCTTCGCACCGATCCGCAGTCGCGGCGCATGATTGTGTCGCTTTGGAATATCGAAGATTTGCCGGATATGGCGCTTCAGCCTTGCGCGTTTCTTACCATGTGGGACGTTTCCGCGGACGGGCGCCTGAATTGTATGCTCGTCCAGCGCTCCGGCGATATGGGACTCGGCATTCCTTTCAATTTCACACAGTACGCCGTCCTCGTCCATCTCATCGCGCAATCGGTGGGCTTGCGGTCGGGACTGTTCACCCATGTCATCAATAACGCGCACATTTACGCGAATCACGAGGCTGCGCTCCGCGAGCAGCTCACGCGCCTTCCCGATGCGTACGAGGCGCCGCGGCTTTGCATCAATCCGGATATTTCCGATTTTTACGCATTCACGCCCGAGGATATCACGCTCGACAATTATCGGCACCACGGGAAACTTTCGATGGAGGTCTCAGTCTGATGCTCACCATCATTTGCGCGCTGGCGAAAAATCGCGTCATTGGGAAAGACAATCGCCTCATCTGGCACATTCCGGAAGATTTGAAACGGTTCAAGTCGCTCACCATGGGCCATCCCATCGTCATGGGACGGAAAACATTCGAGAGCCTCCCCGGCGTTTTGCCCGGACGGACGCATTATATTTTGACCGGAAACAAGAATTACGAAGCGCCGGACGGCGTTGTCTGTTGCCACAGCGTCCCGGATCTTTTGGCGCAGCTCGCAGATCGAGACGCCTTCGTCATCGGCGGCGCGTCCGTGTATCGCACGCTTTTACCTTATGCACAAGCCATGGAGCTGACGGAAATCGAAAAAGACTATGAAGGTGACGCATATTTTCCGGAATTTTCCAAGGAGGAATGGAAGGAAACGACGTCGGAGGCGCATGACGGGTATCGGTTTGTGAGATATGAAAAATGAGGGAAGAGAGGCGCGGCTTTTGGGATGCTTGGCTTTGGCGGCGTTTGTGGTGAAACTTTTCTGCTGACAGAGATGAGGGGCAGGCTTTGGGCTTGCTCTTTTTTTGTGGCATTTGTGATGAGAGCTTTTGCAAGATAGGGATGAGGAGCTGGGCTGATTCGTGCTGACTGTTTTGGCAGGCGTAAGATATTGAGCAATTAGCAATTAGCAGTTAGCAGTGCAGGTACGCGCTTCGCGCGATTTTTATAAAATCATCGCCGCAGGCGATACCGCTTTCATCTGATGTCTGACGTCTGATTGTCTGACGTCTCGACTTCTTTGTGTGCTCCAAGTTCCAAGCTCCAAGTTCCAAGCTCCCAGCTCATGGCTCCCCGCTCTTTCCTGCCGTTTCTGAAAAATCTGAAGAAATTTAATTTCATGTATTCATAGAATGGATAAAAGTATGCTATAATAAATGCAAATAAGAAATTATAGGCGGAGACGGGCAGTTTCTCAAAATAGGCTAAGGAGGGGTTCGGATGACGGGGTTGGATAAATTTTGCGGGATGCTCTTGGGGCAGGCCGCCGGGGATGCTTTGGGCGCTCCGTTGGATGCATTGTCCGTGACGACAATCAAACGTCAATTCGGACCTTTCGGACTGCGGACGCTCGTGCGTTCTCCGAAAACGAATTTTGTGGCGCCGTTTTCGCAAAATACGCAGATGATGCTGGCGACGGCTGACGGATTGCTTTGGGCATCGGCGAAGAAAATCGATCGGACGGAAGGGTTGTATCGCGGGTATATGCGTTGGTATTACGGACAGACGGGCGAAGAGGCGCGGCGCGGGCAGCGGACGTGGATGCGCCGGCAGCCGCATGAACGGGAATTTTGTCTCGCTCGCGAAAAATTCATGCGCACCAAAAGAGGCATGGGCTCCACTTTGGTCGCGCTGGCCAGTGAGACGCCCGGCTCGCTGAAAAATAAAATCAATGATGCCGATGACAGTGAAGCGCTCATCCGGAGCGGCCCCATCGGTTTGATTTGCGCCGGAAATGTGCGGGACGCCTTCTACGAAGCGGTGCGCGCCGCGGTTCTGACGCACACGAATCCTGTCGCATACCAAGCGGCGGCGGCTTTCGCGGGCATCATTGCGGGGCTTTCCGGGAAACGGACGACGCTTCCCAAGGTGCTCGAAGAAGTGATGGCTCTTTTGGGAAAATCCGAACACACGGAAGCGCTCACGGCGTTGCTTTCGGCGGCGATTGCGCAGGCGAATGAACATCCGGCCGGCAAGGGCACTCCTTTCGATCAAGTGGATAG
>CAVHDO010000108.1:0-5573 GCA_963634795.1 Oscillospiraceae bacterium | reverse complement strand
GCGAGACGCGTCGGCGCCCCGGTGCTTCTTTGTGTTTTCGACAATGCCGTCGCGGCACCGGCGAATTTTGCACAGGCGGGCTTCCTTGCGCGTTGCTTCGCCTTATTTTTTTATAGCCCCACCTGAATTGCTCATTGCTCATTGCTAATTTTTTGCGTCTGACGAAAAAGCCAAGCATGCCATCTGACGTCTGACGTCTGATTGTCTGACGTCTCGACATCTATGTGTCGTCTAAAGCCAAGCACGCGCTCCCAGCTCTCGGCTCTCGGCTTCAAGCTCCCGGCTCATCGCTGTTTCCTAAAAATTTGCAAATTCGGCGCCAATCGGGTATAATACCGACGTTTTCAAACCGTACCTCGGACCGGCGAATCTCCGACGCGGCGCTGGGATACGGTCGTTTTCCAAATAGGAGGAAATCAGTATGTTGACAGCAGAACAGAAAAAAGAAGTCATGACCGCGTATGCCGTGCATGAAGGCGACACGGGATCTCCGGAAGTGCAGATTGCGCTTCTCACGAAGAGAATCGTCCTTTTGACCGAACATTTGAAGGAACACAAGAAGGATCATCATTCCCGCCGCGGCCTTTTGAAACTCGTCGGCCAGCGCCGGAACTTGCTTGCGTATCTTCGTCGTGAAGACATCGAGCGTTATCGGACTCTCGGCGAAAAGCTGGGACTTCGCTTGAAATAAAATACCGAAAAGAATCGGACGCGCTCCGGTTCTTTTTGGTTTTTGGGGAAGAAGGGAAATGAAATGGAAAGCACGAAGGTGACGGTCGGCGTCGTGGGCATGGGACACGTCGGCGCGCATGTGGCGTACGCGCTCGGCATGACGGGCACGGCGGATGTCGTGAAAATTTTGGACGTCAATGAGACGAAATTGGTGAGCGAGCGGCAGGATCTCATGGATGCCGTGAGTTTCATGCCGCATCGCACAGAGTATCGCATCGCGGATTACGCGGATTTGGCCGATTGCGACATTCTCATCAATACGGCAGGAAATATCGCGGCGGTGGCGGGTGGCGACCGGACGGCGGAGCTGGCGTCGGCGGCGAAGCAGGTCGAGGGCTACATTCCGAAAATCATGACGGGCGGTTTCGCCGGGATTATCATCAATATCACAAATCCTTGCGATGTGATCACGGCGCTGATTGCGGAGACGGCGAGGCTGGCGAGAGGTCGCGTCTTCGGGACGGGGACTTGCCTCGACACTTCGCGCCTCGTCAGCATTCTCGCGCAGACGACGGGTCTCGAGCATCACGCGTTCACGGCGTATGTCATGGGCGAGCACGGAAACGCGCAGATGATTCCCTGGTCGCTCATGAGTTTCGGCGGGAAACCGCTTTCGCAGCTTGCAGACGATCCGCGTTTCCAATTCGACAAAGAAGCGGTGCGGGTGCAGACGGCACAGGCCGGATGGGTGACGTACAAAGGAAAGTCTTGCACGGAATACGGCATCGCCTCGGCGGCGGTGACACTCGCGCAAAGCGTGCTGCACGACGAGAAAAAGATTTTCTCCTGTTCGGTGCCGCTGGACGGAGAATACGGCGAGCGCGGCATATTCGCCGGCTGCCCAGCTGTCATCGGCGCGGCCGGTGTGGAAGAAGTCGTGGAGTACGAGCTTCCCGCCGACGAATTGGCATCGTTCAAATCCTGCTGCCAAGTGATTCGTAAAAATATAGAAATCGCGCACGGGATTGCAAAATAAAAATCGAAAATCCCCACCGTTTCAGAACATCGTCGTTTCTGAAACGGTGGGGCTTTTTTGTTTCTAAAAGGAAATAATAATTAATCTGATTGAGAGAGAGTCCCTCAAAATTTATCTCGGCAGGACGTGTAATTCTTGCATGAGTGCATTTTGCAAAAGATTGCTGAAATTGACGTTCGACGCCAGCGCTCTTTGATTGAGCCAGGCGGGAATTGTGAGTGTTTTTTTTACTGATTTTGTGTTTTTGGCCGGATCGATATCGGCTCGAATAAGAGATAAATAGGTATTTTTCTCTTTTGCCCGAATGTTTTTCGGTGATGTGGGAGCCGGGAGATTTTCTCCGTCTTCCAGAAGTCCCAAGAGAAAACACTCCATGGCCTCGGACGCATTGGCGAGCAATTCTTCCTGCGTATCGCCTTGTGTCGAACAGCCGGGTAAATCGGGAAACTCTGCCCAGAGCCCGTCCGGATCTTCGTGAATGACAGCGGGATAAATGACGTACATATTGATGACCTCCTTACGATTTCAGACCTGTGCGCTTCAAAATGGCAGACAGCAGACCAATTTTCATATCTTTTCCGTGAACGGGAATGACTTCGGTTTGGTTTCCTTTTTTCAAGCGATAATGACTTCCC
The DNA here is from genome assembly GCA_963634795.1 of Oscillospiraceae bacterium. Lineage (GTDB taxonomy): Bacteria > Bacillota > Negativicutes > Veillonellales > Dialisteraceae > UBA1822. Next base: position 3,230 of record CAVHDO010000108.1, on the reverse strand, counting down.
TTAATGTTTGTTACGACCCATCCGTTTTTCAAGAGTAAATCAAGTAAATCTTTGTCTTTCATGGTAGCCATATCAGAAGAAACCTCCTATGTCGAAATTATAACACGTACACACGTGTCAAGCAAGGAAAGAGAAGAGTTTTTGGAGTAATGTGATGGAGGCCAATTTGCCAAAGGCGATACCGGTGTTGCCAATCGTTAATTCTTGTCATATGGTTGAAGCCCAAAGCCAAGAATGCGTTTGGCAGTCTGACGTCTGATGTCTGACTGTCTGACTGTCTGACCGTCTCGACCTCTGTGAATATTTTATGTTAAAGTAACTTTAATATCCCTTCTCTTTGTCAATAACATTGGCAAGTGGCTTTCCCGCCGCAAAAGCTTGGAAATTTTCTTTCAGGAGGGCGAGGACGCGTTCCCAGAAATCCGGAATGATGCTGGCGACGTGCGGCGTGAGAATGACATTGTCCAGAGTCCAGAACGGGTGGTCTTCGGGGAGCGGTTCTTTGGAAAAGACGTCGAGGCCGGCGCCGGCGAGGGGACCTTTTTGCAGTGCATCGAGGAGCGCCGTTTCGTCGACGACGGACGCGCGGGCGATATTGATGAAGAAGGCGCCCGGTTTCATTTCGGAAAATTTTTCTTGATCGAAGTAGCCGTTTGTCTTCGGTGTGACGGGAAGCGCCGCGACGACGACATCGGCTTTCGGAAGCGCTGCGTGAATCTCGTCGGAAGAAATCACCTCGTCTGCCAAAGAATCGGGCGCCGGGTGATTGCGGACGGCGAGAATGAGCATACCGAAAACTTTGGCGCGTGCGGCGATGGCGCGACCGATGCCGCCGAAGCCGACGATAAGCATCGTTTTCCCGTCCAGCATATCCGCTTTCGGCCGTTTCCAAATGTGTGCGTCCTTTTGGCGCGTGACTTCCGGAATTTTGTGAAACCAAGCGAGCAGGAGCGCCATGGCGTGTTCGGAGACGGATTTATCATGCACGCCGTGCGAATTGGTCAGCACGATGGGGCGCGACATCATGGACGGCGAGAGCAATTTTTCCACGCCGTCGGAGAGGGAGTGCACCCAGCGGACTCGCGGCGCTTTTTGCAAAAGAGGCTCGACGTCCTGGAAACCCCAGAGCGCAATGGCGTCCGCATCCGAGACGTGTGCGGCGGCTTCCGCGGGCGTTGCATAGGCTTCGACGATGGCGCCGGGGACGAGGCGTGCGATGGCAGTCAAACGATCCGGATTCATTTTGTTGATAATCACAAGTTTCATGGCAAAGCTCCTTTCCGATACACCGTTTCTGTTTTTATTTTCATTATAGCACACCGCCGCCGTTTCCAAAGAAGCGCAAGAAAAAACTCCGCCGAAACGAAATCAAAGCGGAGTTTTGTTTTACATGTTTCCTCGTCACTACCGGCAGAAAACTTTTCATCGCAAATGCCGAAAAAGGAGAGAGCCACAAAGCCGCGCCTCTCTTCCCTGTCATCAGAAAACTATTCAGCACAAACGCCGAAAAAAAAGAGAGGCACAAAAGTCACGCCTCTCTTCCCTCTTCCCTTAGATCTTTTCGTTCATCTGCGCCAGCATTTTGATTTTGTGAATAATCTTTTGTCCGGGCTCGCTTTCCAGATAGGTGAGCGTCGTCCGCGGCACCATGCGGCGCACCGTTTCCCAATCGTCTTCGGACAGCGCGCGGCGCACCGTGGAAGCGCTGACAATCTGGTCGCCCTTTGCTTCGCGCGGAATGATTTTGAGCTCGATGCCGTTTTCGGAGAAGACTTCGCGCATCGCGGCATTGTAAGCGAGCGTCGTCTTGTCCGTCGGTTCGTCGCCGACAAAGCGAATCGTGATATTGAGCGCCGGCGCGATGCGTTCGGCAAAAATCGTCGCATCGAGCTTCGTCTGCGCGGCCAATTCTTCCGTCCCTTTGATGAAATACGTCGGGAAGGTCGCATTGGAAATAATGAAATCGCCGCCGGACACGATGCGAACCGTCTTCATGTCGTGCACGCCCTGTTTGATGAGCGAGAAACGATCGGAGAACGGGAAAATGGAGCGGTCTTCCTGCACGGCGAAAATGATGACTTCGTCGCAATTATTTACCGCATATTCCACGAGCGAGCGATGGCCGAGCGTGAACGGATTGCAATTCATGACGATGGCGCCGCGGTTGATACCTTCGCCGGTGCCGAGGAGCGTGCGAATGCGCGTCAGATATTCTTCGAGTGTGTTCTGCCCTTTTTCGAGAAGCGCGGCGTACGGTTCCGCGACGGCGACACAGGAGAAGCCCATATGCTCGAAAACGGGGACATTTTTCGGTTTCGTGTAAATCTGGTTGCTTGTGATGCCGCGGCGATGCGATTCCGCTTCCAGATTGCGGATGATGCGGTGCGTGAGGCCTTTCCCCTGGTAATCGGCGGAAATGGCGATGTCGCGCATGACGCGGCCGCCGAGGGAGCCCGTCGCGATGAGCCGCCCGTCGTCGAAAAGCCCCATGGTGTAATCGATGTTGCCGGTAAACGTGAGGTCAAAGCCTTTCAGAAACTCGATGACTTTGGCTTTTTCCACGGGATCCGTCAGAAAAATTTCCTGCTCAGTAATCATATGTTGGCTCCTTTCGTATAATGGAAACGGAAATATAAAAGAAACTCTTTTCAGATGCTTTCATTATAGCAGAAGTACACTTATAAAGCAAAGGAAAATATTTTGTGTAGCATTTTGGGGAAAATAAGTATATGCTAAAATGGAGGCCTGACTGATTTCTTTTTTACCTCGGAGGCGTTTGAGGTGAAAAGGTCAGAGAAAGTGCACAGTGCACAGTACACAGGGAGGCGTTGCTTGGCTTTTTTGTCGGGCAGGATTGAGACGCCAGATGGTCAGACGTCAGACATCAGACGAAAGCGGTATCGCCTGCGGCGATGATTTTTTATAAAATGCGGCCGGAGGCCGCTACAAGTCAAGCCTTCCTTTGGAGGAAGGTGGCCCGAAGGGCCGGATGATGGGACGCCGAAGGCGCAATAAAAAAATGTCGCGAAGCGACACCGCTAAAATCTGACGTCTGACGTCTGATTATCTGACGTCTTTCTCGCGCCTGACGAAAAAAGCCAAGCACGCCAATCTGTGCACTGTGCACTGTGTACTGGGTTGTGTACTGTGTACTGTATTCCGTGTATAATAGGAGGAAAGATTTTTATCGGAAAGGAAACGGTATGCATCAGTATCTGACTTGGATCGGC
>CAVHDO010000107.1:2608-5723 GCA_963634795.1 Oscillospiraceae bacterium | reverse complement strand
GGAAAGCGGTTCATTTTGATAGATGGAGACAATAGGAATGTGGAAAGAAGTTTTTGATTGGGTGTATTCGATTGTCATTGCGCTCAGCATTGCGATGCTGATTCATATTTTTCTTTTCGTCCCGACGAAGGTAGCGGGCGAGTCCATGATGCCGACGTTGGAAAACGGGCAGTATTTGATTGTTTCCAAAATCGGACACATTTTGGATGAAATGCCGAATTACGGAGACATTGTGATTATCGACAGCCGGACGCGTCGCGCGCGGAGTTTCACGGACGATGCCATCGAGCCGGCGAACAATTACATCGCGCTTTTCGACAAGAGTCGCGCGGAGCATCACATCTGGGTGAAGCGCGTCATCGGGCGCGAGGGGGATGTCCTGGAATTTCGCGACGGTCACGTGATTCGGAATGGCGAAGTGCTGTCCGAACCGTACACGGCAGAGCCGATGACTTTTTCCGTCGCCGATCCGCTCACCGTCCCGGCCGGTTGCGTTTTTGTGATGGGGGATAACAGAAATCACAGCAGCGACAGCCGTTTCATCGGGCCGGTGCCCGTGGATCATGTCTTGGGACGCGTCGTGCTGGAGCTTTGATTCTTAAGAAAGCGCTGATTTCATCGTAAAATTAAAAACGATGGAATCAGCGCTTTTTTTTGCGCTCATAAAAGAGATTCATTTACACGAGCGCTTTGGCATGATAAAATGTAGCTGTATCAGTCGTTTCACGGATGGTTTGTTTCATACAGAATGAGGGATCATTTTGGCTTTATATGTAAAGAAATTCGGCGGGAGCTCGGTCGCGACGCCGGAAAAGATGCGCGGGATTGCGAGCCGCGTCTTGGCAGAGAAAGCGCCGGAGGATCGGGTCGTCATCGTGGTCTCGGCGATGGGCGACACGACGGACGATTTGCTGACGCTCGCCGGACAGGTGACGGCGGATCATTTCGGCCGGGAAATGGATATGCTCTTGGCGACGGGCGAGCAGCAGTCGATTGCGCTCATGGCGATGACATTTGAGACGCTGGGGCAGCCGGCGGTGTCGCTTACGGGGCCGCAGGCCGGCATCATCGCGGAAGGCGGCTTTGGTAAGGCGGACATCACGGACGTGCGTCCGGAGCGCGTTTTCCGAGAGCTCGATGCGGGAAAAGTCGTCATTGTCGCCGGTTTCCAAGGTTTGACGCCGGACGGGGATATTATCACGCTGGGTCGCGGCGGCAGCGATGCGACGGCGGTGGCGCTCGCGGGGGCGATGCGGGCGGATATGTGCGAAATTTTTACGGATGTGGACGGCGTGTATTCGGCGGATCCCCGATATGTGCCGGATGCGCACAAGATTGAGGAAATCACGAATGAGGAAATGCTGGAAATGGCTCGCCTCGGCGCCGGCGTCATGCAGCCGCGGAGCGTGGAGATGGGCATTCGTTATCACATCCCGATTCATGTCCGGTCCACATTTGTCAATACAGAGGGTACGATTATCCGAGAGGAGTGCAAGATGAATACAAATTCGCAGGCGGTTCGCGGGGTCGCGCAGGATGCCCATGTAGCCAAGGTCGCCGTGCTGGGCGTCGCCAATGTCCCCGGCGTGGCGTATCGGATTTTCCACACGATGAGCGAGCATCATGTCAGCGTCGATATGATTGTGCAGAGCGTGCGCGAAGCCGACGACCACAAGACGGATATTATTTTCACCATCGACAGCAACGATTTGGACGACGTGAAAAAAATCATGAGCGGGCTGGAAGTGGAAGGCGAGATTCCGGGTGTGATTTATTCCACGGACGTCGCGAAGGTGTCCATCGTGGGTGCCGGGATGATTGGCGCGCCGGGGGTTGCCGCGGCGATGTTCGGCGCCTTGGGAAACGCGGGCGTGAATATCGACATCATCAGCACCTCGGAGATCAGCATTTCCTGTCTCATCCAGAAAGTGGATATGACGAAGGCCGTGCGTGTCATTCATGAGGAATTTTTCGGCGGCGAATCGCACAATATGTGAGACAGTGGCACAAGAGGAGCGATTTCTTCTTGTGCCTTTTTTTACGGAAAGAAAGAAAGAAACAGAAGAAACCGGAGCGCCGGAGTGTGAAATCAAGGAGAGAATATGAAATTCAAAATCGGACAGGTCATTCACGGTTTTACCGTGCAGCAAATGTCGCGGATTCCCGAAGTGAATGCGGACGCGTATTTGCTGTATCATACAGGGTCGGGCGCGCATCTTTTGTATCTGGACGCGCCGGATGACAACAATGTGTTTTACATCGCGTTTCGCACGACGCCGGACAATTCCAAGGGCACGCCGCACATCATGGAGCATTCCACGCTCTGCGGTTCGCGGAAATTTCCTTTGAAAGAACCCTTCGTCGAGCTGGCCAAGGGATCGCTTAATACATTTCTGAACGCGATGACGTGGCCGGACAAGACGATGTATCCCGTCGCGAGCCGCAACAAAAAAGATTTCAGAAACTTGATGGACGTCTATCTCGACGCGGTCTTCTATCCGGAATGTCTGAAAAATCCGCAGATTCTGATGCAAGAGGGCTGGCATTACGAGCTGGAGAACCGCGAGGCGCCGCTCACGTACAATGGCGTCGTCTACAACGAAATGCAGGGCGCGCTCTCCGAGCCGGAAGCCGTCATGGAAGATTTGGCGATGGCGGCGCTCTTTCCGGATACGACGTACAGCGTGGAATCGGGCGGGGATCCCGAGGTCATTCCAGCGCTGACCTTCCGCGAATTTACGGAATTTCATCGCCGTTTCTACCATCCGTCGAACAGCTATCTCTACCTGTACGGCGATATGGAAATCGGAGAGACGCTTCGTTTCATTCACGAGGAGTATCTGTCCGCGTTTCAGCCGCACAAAGTGGACACGCAGATTGCGTCGCAGCCGGCGTTTCGCACGCGGCGCATCGTCACCGGTACGTACGGCGTGGCGGATGGCGAGGAAACGAAGAACAAAGCCATTCACTGTCTCTACACGGCCATGCACGACCATATGTCCATGTTGGATTCGCTCGGGCTGAAAATTTTGAATTACACACTGATCGAGATGGACGGCGCGCCGGTCAAGAAAGCGATTTTGGATGCGGGGCTCGGAAACGATGTCTCCGGAAA
>CAVHDO010000107.1:0-2238 GCA_963634795.1 Oscillospiraceae bacterium | reverse complement strand
GTCACGATGCGGCCCGAAAAAGGATTGAACGAGAAAAAAGCGCGGCAGACGGCGGAAAAACTCGCGGCATACAAAAAATGTCTCACCGATGCGCAGCTGGACGAGATCATCGAGACGACGAAAGTCTTGAAAGAGCGGCAGGCATCCGGGGAAACGGAAGAAGCGCTCGCGACCATTCCGCTTTTGGCGCGCGAAGATTTGGGGCGCGTCGTGAAAGACGAGACGCTGGAAGAGGGGACGGCCGGCGGCGTGACGCATTGGCATTATCGCACGCACACGAGCGGGATTTCCTATCTGAATCTCTTTTTCAAATTACATCATTTGGACACGGAGGATTTGCCCTACGCGTATTTGCTGACGTCTCTTCTGGGCGCGATGAATACGGAAACGCACGATTATCGCGAGATTGCGAAATTGTCCCATACGTATACCGGCGGCCTGTCGTCGGCGGTCTTGGCGTATGAAAATTGCAAGGACGACAATGATTACGTGCCGGTGCTCGTCATGCGCGGCAAAGCGCTGAACAGCCGCATCGACAAATTGACGGAACTGATGGCCGATATTTTGCAGCACACGAGATACGACGATGTGGCGCGGCTCAAAGAAATTTTGCAGGAAGCCAAGGTGGAATGGGACATGACGACGTTCTCGCGCGGGCATACGCTTGTGATGAATCGGTTGCTCTCTTATTTCTCCGACGTGGAAAAATTCCGCGACATCGGCGGCCTGTCTTACTATTATTTCCTGTCCGATTTGCTGAAAGATTTCGACAAAAAAGCGCCGGAGCTGGTCGCGCGGCTGTATCGCGTGGCCAATAAAATTTTCACACGGAAAAATTTGATTCTCCAGACGGTGGGCGAGGACGAAGAAAAAACGCTGGCGGCTGAGCACATCGGCGTGATTGTCGATGGCTTGCCCGAAGGTGAGGAGAAGACAGCGCTCTTTGCTTTCCCCGCCGCGCCGAAAAACGAGGGCATTCTCACCTCCGGCAAGGTGCAATACGTCTGCAAGGGCGGCAATTTCCGCCGCGCGGGCTTTGCCTTCACCGGTGCCCTTCGCGTCATGGAGACCGTGCTTCGCTACGAATACCTCTGGAAAAAAATCCGCGTCCTCGGCGGCGCGTACGGCGCGTTCACCCGTTTCTCTTTCAACGGAAACGCCATTTTCTGCTCCTATCGCGACCCGAATCTGAAAGAAACGCTCGAAGCCTATCGCGACCTGCCCGATTATCTCCGAAATTTCACCGTTTCCGAGCGAGAAATGACGAAATACGTCGTCGGCACCATGTCGGCCTACGAAATGCAGCTCACGCCCTTCATGAAAGGGGAGCGCGCGCTCATGTATCGCCTCTGCGGCATCACGAAAGACGACCGCTCGCAACTCCGGAACGAAATCATCGATTGCACCGTGGACGACATTCGCGCGCTGGCGGATTTGGCGGAGAGTATCGTGGCCTCGCCCTACGTTTGCGTCATGGGCAGCGAAGGAAAAATCAAAGAAGAGAGCGAGATTTTCGACACCGTCCTCTCGCTTCCGCAATAATGGACGTCCGCACGCGCTTTGCGCCCAGTCCCACCGGTTTCCTGCATTTGGGAAACATTTGGGTCGCGCTGTGGAATTGGCTGTGGACAAGGCAGCACGGCGGCAAAATTATTTTGCGTATCGAAGACATCGACCGGCAGCGCTCGAAAGAAAATTTTGCGAAAGCGCTGCAAGAGGATTTGGCGTGGCTCGGGCTCGATTGGGATGAAGGGCCGGGCGGACATTTTTCGTACGGCAGCTGCGTCCAAAGCGAGCGCTTGGAACGATATGAAACTGTTTTAGGAGAGTGGAAACAGTCGGGGCGCGTCTATCCCTGCTATTGCAATCGCGCGCGGCTCCTGCAAATCGCGAGCGCGCCGCATGAGGGCGAGGCGCGTCCCGTTTATGACGGACATTGCCGCCGGCTTTCCGAAGAGGAGCGCGAAAAGGAAACGAAAATTCCGTCTTGGCGCTACCGAATGGAAACGCAGACGGTTTCGTATGACGATTTGTTTTTGGGACACCGGGAACGCGAGCTCCGCGCGGGCGAAGATGATTTTGTCGTGTGCCGCGCCGACGGAATGATGGCGTATCAACTGGCCGCCGCGGCCGATGACGGCGCGATGGGGATTACGCACGTATTTCGCGGGCGCGACTTGGCCGATTCCGCATTCGGGCAAATCGTTTTATTGCAAGAGCTCGGCTACGCGCCGCCCA
>CAVHDO010000106.1:0-5829 GCA_963634795.1 Oscillospiraceae bacterium | reverse complement strand
TGGGATTGGAAACGGGCGGATCGGAGATGGCTTTGGCTTTTCGGCGCTGTTTTCGCGGCGCTCCTGGCCGTTTCCTATTTTGTATTCGGTGACGCGGGAAAGACGCCGGCGCCCTTGGTCGTCCGAAAAGATGTCGCCGAAGAGACGCCGCGGGGGAGCCGCGTTTTTGTGTATGTCGCCGGTGCCGTCGCGAAGCCCGGCGTGTATGAGATGGCGTCGACGGCGCGGACGTACGAAGCGGTGGAAGCGGCGGGCGGATTTTTGCCGTACGCGGAGGAAGATGTCGTCGATTTGGCCGCGCCGCTGGCGGACGGGATGACGATTCGCGTGCCGCTTTCGCCGCATCGCACGGAAATGGCCGCGTCGGGAGAAGCGAAAGTGAATTTGAATACGGCGTCGCTTCTGGAGCTGCGGACGCTCCCGGGCGTCGGGGAATCGACGGCGGCGAAAATTTTGGAGTGGCGTGAAAAGCACGGCGGTTTCAAAAAAGTGGAAGATTTAATGGAAGTGCCGTCCATCGGGCAGGGGCGCTTTGCAAAAGTGGCGGATCGGATTACGATATGAAAGAGCGGCGTCTCCTCGTCTGGGCGGCGCTCTTTTTGGCGCTCGGCGTGGCTTTGGGGAAAGCGTTCTCGCTGCCGCTTTTCGCGACGGGGGCGAGTGCGCTTTTGTGCGCGGCGGGAGCGTTTCTCTGTTATCGTCTCCGGGGCGTGCGCGCGGCGTTTTTGTGTGCGCTTGCGGCGCTCGTCTTTGCCGGGATGCTCCGGATGGAACTTTCGGAAACGGTGTGGCGGCAGCAATCGCACGGGATGATCGGGACGGAGGGGATTTTCACCGTTGTGACGTCGGGCGAGGGGAAGAGCGGCGCGGGCTATGCGCGATTTCCCGTCATGCTCGTCTCCGTCAAATTTCCGGACGGCGAGGAGCGGGCGCTTCGCGGCGATGCGTATCTCTACGTGCCGGAGGCTACGCGGCTGTATTTACCGGATGAAACGCTATCCGTCGCGGGCGAGCTGTCGGGCATTCGTTTCTTAAAAAATCCCGGGAAACCGGACTGGGAGAGTCGCTATCGGGACGAAACGCGGATTGGGCGGCTCTATGCCGGGGGCGTCGGCGAGGTCCTGGAGCTCGGGCGCGCCGGAGAATTTCCCTTGGCGCGGCTTTCGTACGAAGTGCGGGAAACTTTGCGCGCGCGATTTGCGCCGTATCTCGATCCCGTGCGCCTGCCGCTCTTGATGACGTTGCTCTTTGGCGGGAATTACGAAGAATTGCCGGACGGCATTTTGGAAGCTTTTACGGCGACGGGCATCGTGCATATCCTGTCCGTCTCCGGCTCGCACATGGCGCTCCTATTCGGATTTTTGATTTTGCTCGGGACTTGGTTCCGGCTGTCGCAGCGCGTCGTCATGATTGCGTCGCTTTTCGCGATGGTGTGCTACGCGGCGCTCGCCGGTTTCGTGCCGCCGGTCGTGCGCGCGATGCTGATGGGGGCGCTCGCCGTCCTGGCGCTCCTTTTCAAACGGGAAAAAGAAGGCATCGTCCTCCTGGCCGCCGCCGTTTTTGCGATGCTGCTCTGGGATCCGTATTATCTTTTTGACATCAGTTTTGAGCTCTCCGTCTTGGCATCGGCGGGGCTCTTGCTCTTTTATCGTCCGCTTTCGGCGTGGCTCTCCTTGTATTTACCGGAGAAACTGTCGGAAGGTATCGCGATGGCGACGGCGGCGCAAATTTTGACGGTACCGCTCGTGCTGTGTAATTTCCATCGCTTGCCCGTTTATTTCATTCCGACAAATCTTTTTGTCGCGCCGTTTTTGGAAACGGTGATCATTTTGGGGCTGTTGGCGTCGCCGACGATATTTCTTTTCACGCCGCTCGCCGCCGGGCTTTTGTTTCTCTCCGATTATTTGCTGTGGGCAGCGATGCGCATCGATGTGTGGCTGGCAAATCTTCCGTATTCGTCGCTGTACCTTGGCGCGATGAGCGCGGAGTGGGCGATTCTCTACTATGCGGCGGCGATTCTGGTCGCCATCGGTTGGCACAGGAAACCAATGGTCCGCGCGGCTTGGGGCGTCTGCGCGGTGTTGACGGCGGTCTGGGGATGGTATCGGATGCCGGATCGGATTTTCTTCGTGCCGGATTTGGGAAGCTCGCGCGCCGCCGTCCTCTCTTCGGACGCGGGGACATTGGTGTATTACAAAGACGGCGGCGCACCGGTCGATGCCGCCGGGCGGGAACTCGTCTCCGTGCTGGGCTATTACGGCATTTTCTCTGTGGAGCTTTTGCTTTTGGATGTCTCGGATTGCGTCGCGGATTCCCCGTTTCAGCTGGCGCTTCCCGTCCGAAACATTTGGGTCACGGACAAAAATGCCAAGCGTGCCGTCGCCTTCGCATTGATGCATCCGGAAGCGAATATCCGGCGCGTTTCCAAAAGTGAGGAGATGCTTTCGGATGGGACGGTCGTCCGCTTTGGCGCCAAAGATATGGTCTTGGAAAATGCGGGCGACGTTTTTTATCTGGACGGCGGCGAAAAAGAAGCGCTTTCGGCGCGCGGGGAAACGGCTTTTTGGATCGGCGGCGGCTCGCCGTTTCTTTCCGGCGTCAATCGTGATAAAATACAAACAATCTCTCCGCAATTTTTCATTTACACGGGAGGCGGCGGAGAGGCCGCGGGAGAAGACCGCGATTTCTTTGCGTTGCACGATTTCGAGGCAGCGGATGTCGGCCGGGACGGCTTGGCCGCTTTTGCGCATGTGCGCGGTGAATGGGTGAGCGAGTGGCGATAAAACAGAAAAATGTATGGATCGTGCACGGGGAAGATGTCGTCCTGGTGCAGGAAAGAAAGGCGGAGCTTTTGTCGCGCTATTTCAAAGGCGACGTGCCGGAGCCGACGATGTTGGAAAACGGCGCCGCGCTGAAAGAGTATCGGTACGCGCTGGACGGGCAGTCTTTGTTTTCGGAGTCGTCCGCCATTGTGGCCGAGAATTCGTATTTCTTCAAAAAAGCGCTCCGAAAAGACGATGAAAAAGATTTTGCGGAATTTCTGACGGCATTGAAAGCGCTTCCGCCGGAAACTTTCGTCGTGCTGACGTCGGAAGGGAAACCGGACAAGCGCCTCAAAGCGACGAAATCTCTCTTTGCTTTCGCGTCGGATTTGGAATGTAATTTATTGAAACCGGAGGACGCGGTGGCCGCCGTGGAAGAACGGCTCTACGACGCGCGGAAACATCTGGCGCCGGCGGCTCGTGTGTATCTTTTGGACGTGCTCTCGTCGTGGACGACGCTTTCCAAGCCGTTTCTTATGACGGAATGCGACAAATGGTGCCTGATGGCGGGCGAGGAAAAAGATATTTCCAAAACGCTCTTGGAAACGGCGTTGCCGGATTTTATGGATCGGGGCATTTTCCGTTTCTTCGACAAATTGACGGCGCGGGACGCGAAGGAAATCTCGGCGGCAGCGGATCATGTCTTCACGGATACGGAATCCATTTTGAAAAATACGGGCTTCATCGCCTCGCAGTTTCGCAAAATCAAAATGCTTAAAGAAATGGAACGAAACCACGTGCCGACCGCTGAGCAGCTCCGGCGGCTGGAGCTCCGCAATTCGTGGGCGCTCAAAAGCCTTTCCGCGCAGGCGAAGCGGATGACGGAGAAGGAAGCGGAAGATTTTTTGTTGGAGCTGTATCGCTGTCAATACGCGCTGCGTCGCGGCAGGGATGCGAATATCAAGGATGTATTGTTGCGCTTTTGCGTGAAAAAATAAACGGGGACGGACAATATGAAAAAATGGGGCATCGGCGTGTTGCTGCTGGCGCTTTCGGGCGCCGGTCTTTTTGCGCCGTATTGGATCAATGGGGCGGGCGGGACGCTCTCGGGTCTTTCAGTGGACGGTGAGGCGGTGTCGGGCATGAGCCGCGAGGCGCTCGTCCGAATGTTGGCGGAGAAACGCGACAAGCTGGCGGAACAGAAATTGTCGCTCGAATACAAGACGGTGAAGGAAATCTGGCCGTATCGGGAGCTCGGCATCACCTTCGACGCGGAAAAAGAAGCGGATCGCATTTTGAAATTGGGCCGGAGCGGAAATCTTGTCGTCGATTTGCAAGAGCAATGGCGCGTCCTCCTCTCCGGCGGCGACGAAAAAATTTCGCCCGTGATGGAGGAAAGCCGCCTGCAAGCGAAAGTCGCCGATTTGGTGAAACGGTACGCGAGCCCGGCGACGGAGCCGAAGCCGACCATCGCCGCGGATGGGACAGTCACGTTTCTTCCGGGCAAACCGTTTCTGAAAATCGACGCGGACAAATTGACCAAAGCCGTGAAGACGTACGTGACGGAGGAAAAAAGCGGCGCGCTCCCGATCTCGGTGACGGAGGAAAAATTTCCCGCGCTTTCGGCGGAGGAAACGAAGGACATCAATCGCGTATTGTCGAATTTCACGACCTATTTCGGCCCGGATGAAAACCGCAGCGACAATATCGCCCACGCGGCAACGGCGCTCGAAGGGAAACGCCTCGCGCCGGGAGAGAGTTTTTCCTTCAACGCGGCGACGGGTCTTCGGACGTACGAAAACGGATATCGCGAAGCGCCGGTCTTTGTGAATGGGAAACTCGTCCCGGATGCCGGCGGCGGCGTCTGCCAAGTGAGCACGACCCTCTTCGGTGCGGTGCTTCGCGCGGGGCTCGACGTCACGGATCGCAGCTGCCATTTCGCGCCGGTCGCCTACGCACCGCTCGGCCAAGACGCGACCGTCGCGGACGGAGCCATTGATTTCTGTTTCCAAAATCAGCTGACAAAGCCGATTTACCTGCACACCGCGTACGCGCCGGGAGAAATCACCGTTTACATTCTGGGAAACGCGGCGGACGTCCCATCGGACGTGGCCGTCTGGGAAAATTCCTGCCAAGTCCTTCCGAAAGGAAAACAAGAAAAAATCGATCCGACTCTCGCGCAGGAACAAACGGTCGAAGAAGGCCACGACGGCTACGACGTCCTCGTCGTCCGTCACGTCGCCTGGCCGGACGGTCGCGTCCAAAATGATTCCTTCTCCTCGTGGTACGAACCAGTGGACGACGTTTACACCTATAAGGAAGACCCCAAACAAAAAGCGGCCAAGAAAGCCGCCGAAGCCAAAGCGAAGAAAGCGAGCAAAACGGTGAAGAAGGGCAGTGAGAAGTTAGCAGTGAGTAATTAGCAATTAGCAGTTGGCGCGGCTGTTTCTTGCTGGGCTTTGGCGGCGTTTGAGATGGGAAGTTTTTGATGATAGGGAAGAGGGAAGAGGGAAGAGACGCCCGGCTTTTTCATGCTGGGCTTGGGCGGCGTTTGTGCCTTGAGCCGGGGTTTTTATAAAAAATCGGCGAAGCCGCTTCCTATTTAGCCTTCTTCAGGAAGAAGGTGCCCCGTAGGGGCGGATGATGGACAACTCTATGTGAGAAAAAAGCAAAGAATAATCCGGCTGAAAAACTTTTTTCTCACATACAGTGACCATCACCCGGCGCTTCGGGCACTGAAAACCGTCCACTGGACGCTTTTCTCTCGAAGAGGGCTTGACTGGATGCGCTTCGCGCATTTTATAAAAAACCGCGCGCAGCGCGTACTTAAACTGCTCACTGCTAATTGCTAACTTTTTCGCTCTCAGCTCTCGGCTCCCAGCTCCAAGCTGCTTTGCTGTAAGGAGGCCCGCCTGTGCAAAATTCGCCGGCGCCGCGCCGACATTTCCACCTAAACCAAAAACCTCCGGGGCGCCGACGCGTCTCGTGGCCTTGCGTGGCAAGCATGCGTCATGAAGTAAAAGTTTCGCGTATCGGTGACGTTAGCATTGGCAAGGCCAAGCGGCGG
>CAVHDO010000105.1:0-5886 GCA_963634795.1 Oscillospiraceae bacterium | reverse complement strand
CCAAGAACGGCGAAAGCGCCGAGAGCGAGGAAACCAGAAACAATAGTTACTATCTCACTTTGAGGCAAAATTACGAACGGCTGTGTAAAGTTTGTTTCCCAAATTGTTCAATAATAAGGGAGCAAAATAAAACAATGTCTAAAAAACAGGCGGTCTGATTTAAAAATGTCCTTGACAAAGGGGATAGTTTAAGGCGGTATCTCTTTCGTCTGAAGTCTGACCGTCTGACGTCTCCATCTTGCCTGACGAAAAAGCCAAGCACGCCAACCTGTGCACTGTGCACTTTTATCTCAAAGGCCACAAAAGCAAACTAGCAGCCAAACCCTGCTTCTCATCTTTATTTTTCTGGAGGTACCAAACATGATGCAAACAACGACAGCCCGATCCGGCGTTTCCACCGAACGCACGATGGAAATTTTGCGCGGTTTCTGCGTTTTGATTCTGACGAAAAATATCACCGACTTCGCCGAGCTCTATCTGTACACGGAAGACGCGCCGGCGGACGTGTTTGAGATTTTCACGCGGAAGAGTTCGTTTCTGGCGCGGATGTGCGAGACGAACGCGATGCATTCTGAGGAATGCGAGAAACGATTGCAGAAGCTTGTGAATCGGGATTATCAAAGTTATTGGAAGCAGTAAAACGCAAACGAAAAGCACTCCTTTTGACGGGAGTGCTTTTTTTTGTGCGCGTTTCAAATCAAATTTTTGAAATAGGGAATTTTTTTCAGAAGATAGGTGAGGACGAGGCCCAGTGTGAAGGCAGCGGAAATCCAGAGGACGGCGTCGGTGAAGGGGAGGTCCGGCAGGTATGGAAGGAGCACGCGGGTGAGGAGGGGGCGCGTGAGGCTTCGCGTGATTTCTTCCAGGAGCATGACGCCGAAGGAGAGCGAGCCCAGAGCGAGGAGCGCGCGTTTCCAAAAATCGGAGACGGTGTGCGTGCGGAACCAATATTTCGCCGCGCAGTAGACGAAGCAAGAGGCGGGGAAGAGGAAGGAATCGTAGAAACGGGTGGAAACGGCTTCTGTGAGTCCGCCGACGGTCGCGCCGTGGAAACAGGTCATCGCGGCGGCAATCATCGTGCCCGCAAGCGCCGCGGCGAAAAGGAGGGCGAGATTTCGTTTCGTGAGCCATGTTTCCGGGAGCACGTGCTCGATCCAGTAGCCGATGATGAAGTAAAAACTCGGCTCGCTGACGGCCAGGAGCGGATTCAGAAAGTAATTCATCTCCGCTTTGCCGCGGAAAATGAGAAAGGAAACGATGGGCACGAGCCCGACGAAAAAGAGGTTCAGCCCGATGAGATAGAGGTATTGCGTGTTCGTGAGATTGCGCACCATCGCGCGCCAAAGCGGCAGCATGAGCAGGAATCCGATGTAGAGATAGAGGAAATAATACGCGGTCGCCATGGTCGACGTGTAGAGGATGGAAAGGAAACGCGCGGGGCTGACGGATCGCTCCGGCCAGGCGTAGAGGTAGAGATAATTCAGCAGTGAAAATACAAAAAGAATTTGCGCAAATCGCCACACGCGTTTCCGGAAAACGACGGAAATCGGTTCGTCTTTTCCGAGCAACAGCGCGCCGGAAATCATAAAGAATATCGGCACGGCGGTTTTCACCCAGAAGGGCACGAGGAGGTAGAGAGGAAACCAAGGGGAGTCCTGCTCGGCCAGATAGAGGGAAAATCCGGAGGTCGAGGAGTGGGTGAACATGACGAGCCAAATGCAGAGCACGCGGAGAAATTCGATGTGAAGGGATTTCATGGAGTTGTCTTCCTAAAGAGAGATGAGAGACCCGGCTTTGTTTCCGTTTCCTTTTGCAGGCAAAACGAGACAGAACCGAGTGGTTATAGAGATGAGGAGCATAGCCGATTTCGTATTTTGCTTTTCCGGCAGGCGCAAGATAGTTGTTAGCTTTTAGTTGAAGCTTGATGGATGTTTGGATTTTTTGTTAAGCATGAGATTGAGATATTAGATGATTAAATGTTAGTCGCTAGATGGTCGTTCTTTTAGTAAGGAAAGAGTCAGTTGTTCGTTTTGTGATGCTGGTTTTTAGTTGAAATTGGTGTTTCTTTTTATAGGATGATGCCGATTTTGCGGATTTTTGCAGAAGGAATGCTTTTTAATATCCCCGCCGCATCGACGCCATGAGATGTTTGGAGAAGGTGCGGGCGGCGGGGGGTAGCCAGCGATTTTTGTGGACTAAGAGCTGGAGCTCCATGGAAATTTGGCAATCGGTGATGGGGATGGGGGAAACTGTCCCGGCTTCGATATCTTCGCGGAGCGTGAATTCCGGGAGAAGCGTGATGCCCATGTCTTTCTGTACGTATTCGAGGAGGAGCCGCGTCGCGCCGACTTCCAGGCGCCTTTTCACGGTGATGCGGCGGTCGGAGAGAATGTCGTCCAGGACGCGGCGATAATTGCAGCCGCTTTCCGTTAGAAACCAATCTTTGGCCGCAAGATCCGCGAGCGTGATCGTTTCCTTTTGCAAGAGCGGATCGTCGGCCGCCGTGACGAAGAGGACATTTTGCGGGACGGAGAGGAGCGTCGCGAAATCCTCTTCCGCGGCCGGGCGGTCGAAGAGAAACGCCAGGTCGACTTCGCCTTTTTTCAGCATTTCCTTTACATCCGTGACGGTGCCGATCGAGAGGCGCAGCGACACATCCGGGAAATTTCGGAGAAACGGCTCGATTCCGTTTCGATATTTCGACGCGATCAAAGACTCGATGATGCCGAGGTGCAATTCGCCGTCAATGGTCTGATTGCCGGTGAAATGCCGGTGCAAATCCTGATTGAGCTCTTGGAAACGGTAGGCGTATTGCAATAAATCGCGCCCGGCGGCGGAAAGAGAAATCCGTTTCCCGTTCCGGTCGAAAAGTTTCACGTCGAGTTCTTTTTCCAGGCTGTCAATCTGCGTCGTGACGGTCGATTGCGCGTAATTCAGCTGTTTGGCGGCCAGAGAGAAACTGCCCAGCTCGGCCGCGGCGACAAAAGTGTCCAAGTAACGAAGTTCCATAATCGGCTCCTTTCCTGTTTGTGTCATGATAGCACATAAAATAGGGAAGAGGGAAGGGGGAAGAGAGCAGTTAGCAGTTAGCAATGAGCAGTGAGCAGTTGGCCGAGCTTTTTTCTGCTGGAATTTTGCGGCAGGCAAGATTGAGACGTCAGACGGTCAGAATTCAAACGTCAGATGACGTGTTCAGTTTTTGGTGTCACGCCCGAGATAGTTATTAGTTTTTGGCTGTTAGCTGTCAGACAAAAGCGGTGTCGCCTGACGGCGATTTATAAAAAATCGCGCGAAGCGCCACCGCTAAAATCTGACGTCTGACGTCTGATCGTCTGACGTCTCCATCCCGTCTGACAAAACATCCGTCATCCGTCATCCGGTTACCGTTTACCGCTTCTCACGATTCATGAAAAGCAAGCTCCTCACGCCCGGTCAACGGTTCACGGAGCACGGAGAACGGCCATCTCCCGCCTGACGCAAAAACCCAAGCACGCCAGTTCCTGTGCACTGTGCACTGTGTACTGTGCACTTCCCCCAAAACGCCGCAAAAAAAGAAGACCCCAAAGCAGGGCCTTCTTTCACGTTTCCTCTATTCAACTAATCAACGACTGCGCCGGACGTTTCAATTTCCCCAGCGCTTTCTTTTCAATCTGCCGGACGCGCTCTCTCGTGACGCCGTATTGCTGGCCGACTTCTTCCAGCGTGTGCGGGATGCCGTCTTCGAAGCCGAAGCGGAGGGCGATGATGCCGCGCTCGCGGTCGGTCAGGGTGGAGAGGAGCTTGGCGATTTGCTCGTTTTGGAGGCTGGCCGTCGCTTCGTCTTCCGGCGCGGCGATGCGTTTGTCTTCGACGGTGTCGCCCAGGACGGAATCTTCTTTTTCGCCGATTGGGGTCTCCAAAGAAATGGAATCGAGGGCGACTTGCTTGATTTCCCGTATCTTTTCGACGGTGCAATGCATCGCGTTCGCGAGCTCGTCTTCCGTCGCGTCGCGTCCCATTTCCTGCTGAATTTTGCGCTCGAAACGGTTCATTTTGTTGATGCTTTCGACCATGTGGACGGGGACGCGGATGGTGCGCGCCTGGTCGGCCAGGGAGCGGGTGATGGCTTGGCGGATCCACCAGGTGGCGTAGGTGCTGAATTTGTAGCCTTTGTGGTAATCGAATTTATCGACGGCTTTGAGGAGCCCGATGTTTCCTTCTTGGACGAGATCGAGCATGTGGAGGCCGCGTTCGCGATATTTCTTCGCAATGGAAACGACGAGGCGGAGGTTCGCGTCGGCGAGTTTCGTGCGGGCGCGCGCGCATTCCGCTTTCTGCTCGGGTATGGCATCCGCGGCTTTTCCGGCTTCGATGGCTTTGGCCAGGCGGATTTCTTCTTCGCTGTCCAGGAGTTTGATGCTGCCGATTTCTTTCAGATACATGCGGACGGAATCGTATTTGATGTCGTTTTCGTCGATGACGGCATTGAGGATGCGGGGGGATTCGGTGTCCGTTTCTTCGTCGTCGGCATCAGCGCTGTCGAAAATGCCGGAAAATTCCGGGTCGTTTTCGATGTCATCCGCGAGGTCGTCGGCATCGAAATCGTCGTCGGAGACGGGCGCGCTCACATTTTCGACGCCGGTGAAATCAATTTCCAGGTGCTCGTCTTCCATCGCTTTGAACAATTTGTCGAGCTGCTTTTGCGACAGTTTCTGCGCTTCGAGCCATTGCCGAATGGCGATATAGGAAACGACACCGTCCACGGCGGTCGCGCGGAGTGTGTCCAAAATATTTTTCAAAGTTTCTTTTCTGCTTGCCATGAGATCTCCTCGATCTGACCAAAACTACATTTTTTTCCTATGACGGATTTTAATATTATCACTCGGAAAAAATGCTCACAAGAGGCTATGGTTTCTTTTTGGGTAATCATGGTTTCTTTTGACGAGAAAGTGCACAGTGCACAGTACACAGTGCACAGGATGGCGTGATTGGCTTTTTGTGTCAGGCGGGAGATGGCCGTTCTCCGTGCTCCGTGAACCGTTGACCGGGCGTGAGAACTTTGTTTTTCATGCGGCATGAGGAACGGTAAACGGATAACGGTTTTTGTGTCAGGCGCGAGATAGCCGGGAGCTTGGAGCCAGGAGCCGGGAGCAGAAAGCGGTGTCGCTTCGCGACGATTTTTGTACGCGCCTTCGGCGATCCATCATCCGGCGCTTCGCGACACCCTCTTCCTGAAGAGGGCTAACCGGTGGCGGCTCCGCCGCATTTTTATAAAAAGGTATCGCCGCAGGCGATACCTTTTTTGTCAGACGTCTGATTGTCAGACGTCTGATGTCTTCATCTCTTTGTGTGCTCTCGGCTCCAAGCTCCAAGCTCCAAGCTACGCTCGCTGTAAGGGGGCCCGCCTGTGCAAAATTCGCCGGCGTCGTGCCGACATTGGCGAAAACCCAAAGAAGCACCGGGGCGCCGACGCGTCTCGCAGCCTTAAGTGGCAAAAATGCGTCTTGACGTAAAAATTTCGTGAACAGGTGACGTAAGCATTTAAGGCTGAGCGGCGGCGCCCCATGAGCCGAGGCGAATTTTGCCCTGGCGGCGGCTTCTTTCTCTTGCTTCGTTCTCTTTCTTCCCCGGGGAAGAAAGAGAATGAAGGGCTGTAAGGAGTTCCGTACGAAAATATCGTATATGACTCGCGCCCAAAGGCGCCAAAAGAAATTCATCGAAAATGACCCGCGGCGTATGCCGCATTTTGCGAAGCAAAATAATATTCACCGAAAAGTGTAAAAAGAAATCATGAGTTTCCCATACTATAAAGCGAAAAATATAAAACGAAAAAACTGCGAGAAAATGCAAATCCATTTTCTCACAGCTTCTTCGTTTCTGGTGTCCCAGGAGGGATTCGAACCCACG
>CAVHDO010000104.1:0-5906 GCA_963634795.1 Oscillospiraceae bacterium | reverse complement strand
AGCAATTAGCAGTTCAGGTACGCGCTCCGCGCGATTTTTATAAAAAATCATCGCCGTAGGCGATTCCGCTTTCCGCTCCAAGCTCCCGGCTCATAGCTCCAAGCTGTTTCTCGCTGTAAGGAGGCCCGCCTGTGCAAAATTCGCCGGTGCCGCGCCAATAAAAGTTAGCAGTGAGTAGTGAGCAGTTAGCAGTGCAGGTACGCGCTTCGCGCATTTTTTTATACAGCAAGAATCGCAAATGCCACAAAACCTAAGCATGAAACAGCCGGGCTTAACTGCTCACTGCTAATTGCTAATTGCTAACTGTCTTGCCCTGGCGGCGGCTTCTTTCTCTTGCTTCGTTCTCTTTCTTCCCCGGGAAAGAAAGGAAATGAAAAGCTGTAAGGAGCTCCGTAGGGAAGCTCCCCACATGACCCGCGCCGTCAGGCGCATGCTGCGAAGCAGCATAATCCCGCGGCGAATGCCGCAAATTTTCGAAGCAAAATCATTCCGCACCGAAAGGTGCAAACAAAAAGGAGACATCCTCATGAAAAAGAAAACCATCCTCTACACCGCTTTGACACTCTTCGCGCTCAGCGCATTCGGCACCGCCGACGCCGCCGAAACCGCACCAAGCACAGCGCACCCTGTTTCCGTTTCCGAAAGGAGTCACACCATGTCACAAAAAATCGTTCAAACCGCCGGGCGCGATGCTCTGGGAGAATTTGCGCCCGAATTTGCCCGTCTCAATGACGACGTCCTCTTCGGCGAAGTCTGGTCCCGCGACGCCCTCTCGCTCCGGGATCGGTCGCTCATTACCGTCGTCGCACTTGTTTCCTCCGGCATCACCGACAGCTCCCTTTCCTACCACATTCGGAACGCCAAAAATCACGGCGTGACGAAAGAAGAAATGGCCGAGACACTGACGCACATCGCCTTTTACGCCGGCTGGCCGAAAGCTTGGGCCGCCTTCCGCCTCGCCAAAGACGTTTACGCCGAAGAATAAAATTCCCCACCCGTCTCCGCAAGTGGTATAATATGAAAATCGTGTGCCTCCGGTTTCGTACCGGCACACCCCTTCGTTTCAAAAAATAATTCCCATAAGGAGACCGTCATGGACAAGAACATTCTCACCCTTTACTTCACCCGCTCGGGCCACACGAGACACGTGGCCGAAATCATTTCCGATGCCGTCGGCGGCGATTTGGCCGAGATTCGGACGAAACGCACCTACTCCACCTCCTATTTCGGCGCCATCGTGCAAGGCGGCCTCGAAAAAATGAAAAACGCACGCCCCGAGCTCGAGCCCCTTTCCGTCAATCCCGCGGATTACGACGTCATTTTCCTCGGCACGCCCGTCTGGTGGTTCACCATCACGCCCGCGATGAAATCCTTCCTGGACAGCTGCGACCCCGCCGGAAAGACCGTCATCCCCTTCCTCACGAACGGCGGCAAGCCGAGCGCCGCGCCCGCCGATTTCACCGCCACGCTCCACACCGGCGGCGACTGTTTCTCCGTTTGTTACAAAGGAAATACGCAGACCGTGAGCGACGAAGACATTCGCGCCTGGGCACTGCGCAAGATACAGGAAATATGAAACTCACTTCTCTTTTGACAATCACCATGGGCGGCCTTCTTTGTGCCGCCCTTTTCGGTTGCGCCGCGCCCGCCGAGGACAGCGTCACCGTTTCCATGAAACCCCTCGCCCTCCGGCAAATCGTTTCCAAAGACAACGCGCACGGAAGGGCAATCCTGTGGCAACTTTCCGAAGACGTCCCGACCTCCGTGGAAATACGGGAAACAGGAAGCGCTGCGATTCGCGCCTTCCCCGCCGCGTCACAATTCCTGGCCGGCAATCAAGGCATCGCGGACAGCTACCTCTATGAAGCGACAGTGAGCGGCCTTCGCGCCGGCACATCCTACGAATACCGCACGCGCACCGGAAGCAGCGTCTCCACGTGGATGCCGCTTCGGACGGACGACGGCGCGAAATTTTCCGCGCTCATTTTCCCCGATTCCCAATCCGCCGATTACAACATCTGGCGGGAAACGGCCGCCAAAGGATTCGCCACGCTTCCCGGCGCCGATTTCTTTATCATGATGGGCGACCTCGTCGACAACGGCCAAGACGAGCGCCAATGGCAGGCGTGGTTTTCCGCCGTGGAAACGCCGATTCGAGACATTCCCACAGCGCCGCTCATGGGCAATCACGAAGCCTATTCGCTCGACTGGAAAACGTGCCGCCCCGACCGTTTCCTCGCGCATTTCGCCCTTCCTGAAAACGGCGACGCGGCGCTCTCCGAACTTTTCTACTCCTTCGACTGGGGGCCGGCACACTTTGCCGTCCTCAATACGGATATGCCGGAAATTTCCGAATGGTTTCCGAATCTTCTCGCCGCGCAGCAAGCATGGCTTCGGCAAGACATGGGCGCCACCGACAAATCGTGGAAAATCGTCCTCATGCACCGCGATCCCCTCCAATATCGCATCGAAGGCCGCCCCGAGCGCCAAGAAGGATTCTCCGAAGAAGGCCAGGCCTTCATGCCCCTTTTCGACAAACTCGGCGTCGACCTCGTCCTCTCCGCGCACCTCCACACCTATCGAAATCGCGGCCACATCCGAAATTTCGAAAGAAACGAGACGGGTCCCCTCTACATCCTGACCGGCCTCGCCGGCGACGTCCGCTACCCAAACCTCTGGACCGACCACGCCCTGGATATCACCGTCGCTCCGCAACCGGAAACGGACAATTTTCTCACAATGGAAGCCGACGAAACCACCCTCACCCTCCGCGCCTATCGGACGGACGGGATGCTCTTGGATGAAGCGGTGCTGAGGAAATGACAATATTGGGAGAATAGGCTTAGAGCGTCTCACGCGGAAAAAGTGGACAGTACACAGTACACAGTGCACAGGTTGGCGTGCTGAGCTGTTTTTTCAGGCAGGATGAAGACGTCAGAGATCAGATAATCAGACGTCAGACTGTGATTGGCGTTTTTGTCAGGCGCAAGATTCACGTTACGCAAACGAAAAGAAGGGCTCGGTTGGAGTCCTTCTTTTTGTTTGCGGCGTTTGAGATGAAAAATTTTCTGCTGATAGGTCTGAGAAAAACAGAAAAACAAAAACAGTTCATCGAAACTGTATGGCCGTTTATTTTCTAACTGGCATAAAAATACCACGGCTTCCGTCGTGGTACAGAATCAATCGTTTTTATTCAGCAATTCCGGATAAAGCACTTTCAAAAACTTTTGGCAAGCTTCTGCTTCCGTGGTAAAACGCCGCACTCGATAGTCCGTTCCGCGTTCACGAGTGCCAATTTCCCACATTCCATTATTTTTTAAGCATATGTAACACACGGTATCATAAAAGAAATTATCATCCGGATATATACTGTAGTGATGAGGGTCAGCTCCCGCCTCTTTCATGAAGTTTGCAAGCTCTTTTGTATTGGTAACATTAGTGCTCACTTAGTATCTTCCTTTCTAATAAATCCTGAATTTTTCGCAAAACCTATACTGAATGCCGCCGGCCTTTTGTCCAAACCACAGAGCTGTAACACTTTCGTAAAAACAATCTTCTTTTTGTCCCCGACCGCTCTGCTCTTCAATAAATAAACGGGTCTCCGTTATTATTATAGAATCGCTCTTCGCCTGTCTGGCCTACAGTATACGACTTCCCGCATTTTCCTGCAATGAATTTAAGAGCGCTGCTTTAGATTGTCACGCGGAACGTAATCACTCCTTTGGCGTAGAGAACTTCCAGTTTTCCGTGCATGAGTTTGACCATGTCCGCGGCCATGGAGAGGCCGATGCCGTAGCCCATTTTATCGCTGCTGTGGGAGGTGTCGCCGCGGTAGAAGCGTTCGAAGAAACGGGTGTAGTCGACGTTTTCGCCGGCGGCGTAGTCGTTTGCGATTTCTATGGTGGCTTTGCCGCTCTTTTTCTTTGTCAATTTGACGGAAACGGTTCCTTTTTCGTCGCAGTATTTTGCGGCGTTGTCCAGCAAAATATTGATGAGTTCGGTCAAAAATTTCGGCTCGGCTTTGGCGTGCACGTCCGGCGCGATGGCGGTTTCCAATTGTTTCCCGTCCGATTCAATCAAGGAGCGAAAGCTGTCGGCGCCGGCGGTGACGATTTGGGTCACGTCGATGTCTTTGAGCACGACGTCTTTGGCGGACGTTTCCCCCACTTTCGCGAGCATGACAAGGTCATTGATGAGAAGGGTGAGGCGACGAACTTGGCGGAGGATATTTCCTGTCCATTCATTTTTGCCGCTGATGCATTCGAGGGCTTCGGCGTTGGCGGAAATGATGGCGACGGGGGTCTTAAGTTCGTGGCCGGCATTGGTGATGAAACGTCGCTGATTTTCGGCGTTACGGATGAAGGGGCGGATGGCGTGCTTGGAGAAGAGGGTCATGAGGCCGACAAAGAGGAGAACGCAGCCGAGGCCAAAGAAAATTTCGTAGCGGAGCGCCGCTTGGAGCGCCCGGACGTCGCGCGTGCAATCCAAAATGACGACGAGGACGCCGTTGTCCGTCTTGGCGACGCGATAGGCGTAATGGGCGCGGTTCTTTTCAAAGTCGCCGGAGTCGTTTCCGGAATGCGCGGCGGAGAGCGCGGTCTCGAGGGCTGTTTTCGCGTCGAAGGCGGAAATATGGTTCACGTTGATGACTTTGGCGGCGCCGTCTTCGTCCAAAAGCACGGAGAAATAGCGCGTCTGGTAGTAAAATTCCGGCGCGTTTTCAGCCCATTCTTGATCGAGGAGCCAGCCTTCGCCGATGGGACGTTTCTTTTCGTTCAAAATGCCGTTGTTTTGGACGAGGTGATCGAGGACGGATTGGGTTTCTTCGTACAAAACGAAATGGAGCATCCCGTGAATGACGCCGATGGCGACGGTGACGATGAGAAATACGACGGCGGTGGCGACGACAATAAATTTCCGGTGCAGGGAGCGAATCATGTCATCCATCAGCGGCCTCCCCGGAGTGTGAAGGCGCCGTCTTTTTCGCCGACGATTTCGGTCTTGGCGCCGATGGCGGCGAGTTTTTCGCGCAGAAAGGAAATGTACATCCAGACGATGTCGGCGGAAATATCGGGCTCGTCGTCCCAGACGCGGCGCAGGATGTCTTCGGTCGGAATTTCTTTCCCTTCGTTCATCATGAGGAAACGCATGAGTTTGGCTTCTTTGCTTCCGAGGCGCACGGTGCTTTCGGCGGCGAGTTCCGATTCTTCAAGGTCGAGACTGACGTCTCCGACGGACAGTTCTTTTTGCGTGAAATTTCCTGCACGCCGCGTGAGCGAACGGATGCGCGCGACAAGTTCTCCCATGGCAAAGGGTTTCGTGAGATAATCGTCCGCGCCGGCGTCGAGGCCCGTGATGCAGTCTTCGGTTTCTGTCTTGGCCGTAAGCATCATGACGGGCGTGACGTCCCCGCTCTCGCGGATTTTTTTCAGCACGGAAATCCCGTCCGCTTTGGGCATCATGATGTCCAAGACGATGCAATCGTAACTGCCGCCGCGCGCCGCTTCCCAAGCCGCGTCCCCGTCGTACACGGCGTCTGTCTCAAATCCGAAATGCGAAAGCACGGCGCATTCGGCATCCGAAAGTGCCTTCTCGTCTTCGGCCAGTAGTATTTTCATATTCGTTCTCCTTTTTGTTCTGCTAAAAGCTTGAAAGGGGGTGAAATGGTGGTGTGAAATTTTTCACTCCCTTTCCCGTGCTTGCCTATTCGTTCAGCGTGAAAGGGCTTGATGGTTTCGCGGAATTACTTTTACTACCTTTCCTATGCTTTTCTGTTCGTTTGGCTTGAAAATAAAAAGAAAAATCGCTTCTCAGATTTTTTGTGAAATTCAGTAGAGCACCATCAAGCCCATCAAGCCTTTTCAAGCCTTTTCAAGCCTTTTCAAGCCTTTTCAAGCCTTTTCAAG
>CAVHDO010000103.1:0-5957 GCA_963634795.1 Oscillospiraceae bacterium | reverse complement strand
GCGCCGTCAGGCGCATGCTGCGAAGCAGCATAATCCCACATAAAAACCGCCGCGAGAAACGCGAGGAAAATGAAAAAAATAAACAAACAAAAGATAAATCATCGCAATTTCCCTTTACGGGAGATTGCGATTTTTTGGCTTGACAAGGGAAGGGCGTTTCAGTAATATAGGGAAGGAAACATTTGTATCACGCCGATGACTCGGCAAAATTTTATTTCTTTCTTTGAGAAGAGGAGGATTATCATGGCTAAGGTTGCGATTGTGTACTGGTCCGGCTCCGGGAATACCGAAGCGATGGCGCAGGCGGTGGAAGAAGGCGCGAAGAACGCCGGCGCGGAGACCGTGCTGTCTTTTGTCAGCGACACGAATGCGGCGGATGTGGCGGCTTTCGATCACATCATTTTGGGCTGCCCGGCGATGGGAAACGAAGAGCTGGAAGAATATGAATTTGAGCCGTTCTTCGCGGATCTCCTGCCGCAGCTTCCCGGCAAATTCGTCGGCATTTTCGGTTCGTACGCTTGGAATGAAGGCGATTGGATCGAAAATTGGAAAGCGCGCCTCGAAGAAGCGGGCGTTTCCCTCGTCGCTGACCCGGTGAAAGCCTACAGCACGCCGGACGACGAAGCGCTGGACGCTTGCAAAGCTCTCGGCGAAGCGGTCGCCAACGCGTAATGGAGTGACACAAAGCGTTTCCTTCGTCGGGAGACGCTTTTTTGTGATGAAGAAATCGGTGATGAGGATGGGAAAAAAGACAGCCATCATTTATGTTTCTTCGACAGGAAATACGGAAGCGATGGCAGAAGCCGTGGCCGTCGGCGCGCGAAAAGTGACGAAGGAAATCTTGCTCGCGCCCGTTTCGGATGTCAAGCCGGAGGATTTGAAATCGTACGATTGCATTTTGCTCGGCAGCCCCGCGATGGGCATCGAAGTCGTCGAGGAGAGCCAGATGCAGCCGTTTTGCGAAGCGTTGAAACCGTTTCTTTCCGGGAAACGGATGGGCGTCTTCGGCTCGTGCGGCTGGAGTCGCGGCGCGTGGCTCAATGCCTGGCAGCAATCGTTGAAATTTGCGGGCGCGATATTTCCGGAAAAACCGGTCTTGGCGTACGGCTATCCCGATGAGGAAGCCATGCAAAATTGCGAGAAATTGGGCGAGGCCGTCGTTTCGGCAGAGTGATTTTTGGGGAGGAATTTTTCATGGATTGGAATGCAAAATTTTCAAAGAATGTCACAGTGGTCCCGCCGTCCGGGATTCGTAAATTTTTCGATTTGGCAAATACGATGGAGGGCGTCATTTCTTTGGGCGTCGGCGAGCCGGATTATGCGGCGCCGGACAAAGTCATCGACGCTTGCATCAAGAGTCTGAAAGAAAAGAAGACGTCGTACACGTCGAATATGGGGCTCGTCGAGCTCCGCCGCGCCGTCGCGAAACTGTTTGCGAAGCGCTACGGCATCGAGTATGATCCGAATACGGAAATTGTCGCGACCATCGGCGTTTCCGAAGCGATTACGATTGCGATGACGGCGCTTTTGAATCCGGGCGACGAAGTCCTGATTCCGGATCCGGCGTACGTGGCGTATCCGGCTTGCGTGCAGTTTGCGGGCGGGACGCCGGTGCTCGTGCCGACGTACGAAAAAGATGATTTCAAATTGACGGTCGCGGCGCTGGAAGAAAAAGTCACGCCGAAGACGAAAGTTCTTTTGATCGGTTATCCGAACAATCCGACGGGCACGGTGATGACGAAGGACGAACTCGCGGAGATTGCCAAGTTTGTGGAGAAACACGATCTCGTCGTCATTTCCGACGAAATTTATTGCGACCTCACGTATGAGGGGACGCACACTTGTTTCGCGTCGCTTCCGGGCATGAAGGAACGCACGATTGTGCTCAACGGTTTCTCGAAATCGTACGCGATGACGGGGCTCCGCATCGGCTATCTGTGCGCGCCGAAAGAAGCGGTGGCGCAGATTTACAAAGTCCATCAATACGCGATTCTCTGCGCGTCGTCCACGAGCCAGTACGGCGCCATCGAAGCGCTGGAGCACTGCGACGAGGATGTGAAAGCGATGTACGACGAATACGCGGCACGGCGCGTCATGATTTACGAAGGGCTTAAAAAAATCGGCCTTCCCGTTTTCGAACCGAAGGGCGCGTTTTACATTTTCCCGGACATCAGCGTGACGGGCATGACGGACGAAGAATTCTGCGAGAAACTCTTGCAGGAAGAAAAAATCGGCGTCGTCCCGGGCTCGTGCTTCGGGCAGCAGGGAAAGAATCACATTCGCATTTCCTACGCGGCCAGCCGTGAAGATATCCAAGAAGCTTTGAAACGCATCGGCGCTTTCGTGGCGCGATACAAGAAAGCATAATATTTTTCCAAAAGAAACTCTCCGTTTCCCTGGCGGAGAGTTTTTTCTTTGCGCTTTTTTTCTGTGATATAATCTAAGCATATTCTAAATATTTTGAGGAGGGCAATGATATGAAAAAAGGGAAATTGTATGGGATTGGCGTCGGGCCGGGCGACTCGAAATTGTTGACGGTGAAAGCTGTGGAAGCGATTCAGAGTTGCGACATGATTATCACGCCGCAGACGGAGAAAAAAGACGGCTCCGTCGCTTGGAACATCGCAAAGCCGTACATCCGCGAGGAGACGGAGCTCTTGCCGATGGTGTTTCAAATGAATTTGGACATGGACGCCGTCGCCAAGCAGTGGGAAGAGAATCGGCGCCTCATTTGCGAAAAGCTGGACGAAGGGAAAAATCTCGTCTTCCTGACGCTGGGCGATCCGATGCTCTACAGCACGTACATGTATATTTTCCGCACGCTCGAAGGGACGGAGTACGAAGCGGAAAATATCCCGGGAATTCCGGCTTTCCTCGGCATTGCGAATGCGATTGGGATGCCGATAGCGGAATGGGAGGAAACGGTCGTGATTCTGCCCGCGACGGCGTCGGAAGAAAAAATCGATCAAGTCCTTTCGGTCGCGGACAATGTCGTGATTATGAAGGTGTATAAAAATTGGAAATACATCCAAGAAATGCTGCGGAAACATCATTTGATTCAAAACGCGGTGATGGTGACGCGCGCGGGGCTCGCGGATGAATGCGTGCAAAAGAATTTGGACGCGCTTCCCACCGATTATCTGCCGAATTATTTGAGCACGATTTTGGCGAAACGGGACCGGGCATGATGGGAAACGGACATTTTCCGCGCATTGTCCTGGCCGGCGTGTCGAGCGGCGTCGGGAAGACGACGATTGTGACGGGACTCTTGCGCGCCTTTCGTGACAAAGGATTGGCCGTGCAGCCTTTCAAAGTGGGGCCGGATTACATCGATCCCGGGTTCCATGCGAAAGCGGCCGGGCGCGATTCGTACAATTTGGATACCTGGCTCGTGCCGGAAGAACGCCTCGTTTCCACATTCTGCACGCTGGCGGCGGGCGCCGATTTTTCCGTCATCGAAGGCGTCATGGGACTCTTCGACGGCGGCGCGGCGGGCATGTCGAGCACGGCGCACATCGCGCGGCTCCTGCAAGCGCCGGTCGTCCTCGTCATGAATGGCCGCTCCATGGGGCAAAGCGCGGCGGCCATCGCTCTGGGATACAAAGATTACGCGCCCGACGTCAAAATCGCCGGCGTCATCTTGAATCAGCTCGGCTCGGACAATCACGAGCAAATCATTCGCGAGGCCATGGCGGGCATCGGCATGCCGGTCCTCGGCGCGCTGCATCGGACGGAAGCGCTGCAGACGCCGGAGCGCCATTTGGGACTGACACCCGTCACGGAGACGGAGACGGACAATTTGATCGCGCACATGGCGGAAACGGTGGGCGCGGGGCTGGATCTTTCCGCCATCGAGGCCGCGGCGCAATCGGCACCGGCACTTTCCGTCGGGACAGAGGAAACAGATTCCGCCAAGACGCCCGTCAGAATCGGCGTCGCGCGTGACGAAGCGTTTACTTTTTACTATCCGACGAGTCTGTCCGCTTTGGAAGCCAAGGGCGCCGAGCTCGTTTCCTTCAGCCCACTCGCGGACGAGACGATTCCCGACGTCGACGGCCTTCTTTTCGGCGGTGGATTTCCGGAAATGTTTCTGGATCGGCTCGCGGCCAATGTTTCCATGAAAGATTCCATTCGCCGGGCGCGGGACGCCGGGATGCCGATTTTTGCCGAATGCGGCGGCCTCATGTACCTGTGCCGGGATATTTTTGATTTCGACGGAAACCGATACGAGATGGTCGGCCTCGTCCCGGCGGTGTGCCGGATGCAGCATAAATTGCAGCGCGTCGGCTATGTGACGGCGAAAGCGCTTCGCGGCAGCATTCTGGCCGGGGCGGGGGAGACGCTGCGCGGGCATGAATTTCATTTTTCGACGATGGAGCCGGAAGCGGCGGATTTCCCGTGGGCGTACGAACTCACGAGCTCGCGGCAAAAAGAATCGCATCGGGAAGGCTACGCGGCGGGCTCCGTGCTGGCCTCGTATTTGCACATCAATTTCGACGGAAGCCGGGCGGCGGCGCAGCGTTTCCTGTCCGCTTGCGGAAAATTTCGGACGGCGCGGGGAGGCGACGCGACATGAAGGAAGAAAAAGGCCTCGTCCTCATCAATACGGGGACGGGAAAGGGAAAAACGACGGCGGCGCTCGGCACGGCGATTCGCGCGTGGGGCGACGGGCAGCGCGTCCTCATTTTGCAATTCATCAAGGGCGCGTGGAAATACGGCGAGCTCGAAGCCATCGCGGCGCTGGGACGCGTGAACGGAAATATCGAAATCCGCTCGATGGGGGACGGTTTCGTCTTTCACGGGCGAAAAGAGGACCCGGAGGTCTTTGCCGCGAAAAAAGAATTGGCCAAGAAAGCGTGGGCGACGGCCTGCGAAGAAATCATGAGCGACCAATGGGATCTCGTCATCTTGGACGAAGTGAATTACGCGATTCATTTGGACATGCTGGATGTATCCGACGTCGAGAAACTCATTGCCGAGCGGCCGCCGCGTCTCAATCTGATTTTGACGGGACGCTACGCGAGGCAGGAACTGATTGATCTCGCCGACACCGTGACGGAAATGCAACCGGTGAAGCACGCCTTTGAAAAAGGAATCCGAGCGCGTCGCGGCATAGAATTTTAATTTTTAGGAAACACGGATTGAATCGAAGAATCAGATACCGATTCCAGCAGCGTTTCCTTCCTTTCGCCGATTGATACCTTTTCTGTATTGATTTTGATACCGGAAAGGTATTATTTTTTTGCCGCCAACGGTGGTAGAATGCAAGAAATATTTCATCCATTACAAAAGAGGAGGAACAAAATGAATCAAGTACTGAAAATGGCCGGCGTGGCAGCGGCCGGGACCATGGCGATGGGACTCACGGCTTGCGGCGCGGAGAAAGCACCGGAAGCGGCGACACCCGTCAGAATGAACGGCAAAGCGATTGTCGTCTTCTATTCGGCGTCCGGCTGCACGGCGCGCGCGGCGAGAATCATCGCCGATGAGACCGGCGCGGATATTTTTGAAGTGAAATTGGCGAATCCGTACACGCCGGAAGATTTGAATTATCGCAACTCGTCCAGCCGCGTCTGCCGCGAGCACGACGATGTGTCGCTCCGCCACATGGAGCTCGCGCAAAAAACGCCGGCGAATTGGGACAGCTACACGACGGTCTTCGTCGGCTACCCGATCTGGTGGGGCATCGCCGCCTGGCCGCTCTCGTCCTTCGTGGAACAAAACGATTTCACCGGCAAGACCGTCATTCCCTTCGCGACAGCCTATTCGTCCGACTTCGGCGACAGCGGCCATCTCCTGCGGCAAGCGGCCGGGACAGGAGACTGGAAACAGGGCGAACGTTTCTACAGCGACGAGGATGAAGCGAATATCCGCGCCTGGGCGAAAAAAGTGTTTTGATGCAGCTGTGAAGGAAACGAAAGAAAGCACGGAAGGAAATGTTCCCGCCGTGCTTTTTT
>CAVHDO010000102.1:0-5999 GCA_963634795.1 Oscillospiraceae bacterium | reverse complement strand
TGCGCGAAGCGCGTACCTGCACTGCTAACTACTCACTACTCACTGCTAACTTTTATTGGCGCGGAGCCGGCGAATTTTGCACAGGCGGCCCCCCTTACAGCAGGAACAGCCGGGAGCCATGAGCTGGGAGCTGGGAGCATAAAAAATACATAGAGATTAAGACGTCAGATATCAGACAATCAGACGTCAGATTTAGCGGTAGCGCTTCGCGCAATTTTTATAAAAAAGATGCGGCCGGAGGCCGCCACCGATGAAGCCTTCCTTTTTCTAAGGAAGGTGGCCCGAAGGGCCGGAAGGTAAAATGCGCCGCAGGCGCATAATTTCTTGGGAAAATTTCGCGGCGAATTGGGCCGGGACGTCATTCTCGTTTTGAACGTTTCTGCTGGAATTGTGCCTCTGCGAGGCACTCTATCTTCCGGCGCTACGCGCCACCTCCTTTCAAAAGGAGGCTGATAGGTAGCGGCCTTTGGCCGCATTTTATAAAAATCGCGCGGAGCGCACCGCTTTCCCTCAACTCTATCCGCAGAAAGTTTTTGGTTTCAAATGCCTCAAAGCAAAAAAGAAATCGGTTATGCCTCTCAAATCCCAATTCTGCCCTTTGGTGACGCCGAAGGCGCAATATAAAAATATCGCGAAGCGACACCGCTAAAGTCTGACGTCTGATGTCTGATCGTCTGACGTCTCAATCTTGTCTGACAAAACAGCTCATCACGTCATCCTGTGTACTGTGCACCATGCACTTTCCCGCCAACGTCTCCATCCTGCCCGCCATAAAAGCCGAACACAAACAAAGCCGCGCCTCTCATCTCTGTCTTCCCTCAGCCTTTATCTCAAACGCCGCAAAAAAAGGAGCAAGCACAAAGCTCTGCTCCTCGTTTCTATTTCAGCCCCAATTCTTCAAAAAGCAAGCGTCTTCCTTCTTCATCTCCCAGCGCGGCGGCGCGTTTCAGCCAAAACAGTCCTGTATCACGATCGACTTTTCTTCCGATGCCGTAGAGATAGCAGGAAGCGTACCAGACCATGCCCGGCGGATAGCCTTTTTCGGCTGCGCTTTGAAAATAGGGGACGGCTTCTTCTTCTTTTCCGCATTCCCGGAGTGTGACGCCGCAGGCGATCATGCCGTCCGCGAAGCCGGTTTCGGCGGATTTTTTGTACCAATAGATGGCGCGCTCGATATTTTGCGGCGTACCCCAGCCTTTTTCATAGTGCATGCCCAAATTTCTCATGCCGCGTCCGTTTCCCAGATCCGCGGAGCGTTTCGACCAGGCGAGGCCTTCGACTTGGTCTTGCTTTACGCCGTCGCCCGACGTATAAATTTCACCCAGGAAACAGGCCGCATCAGCTTCGTGCAAAAATCCGTGCGCGAAGGCGCATTTCATGTACCAAGCGCATTTTTCGGGGCTGTTTGGTTTCTCATTGTAATACAGATACCCCAAATTGGCCTCCGCCTCGCCGTAGCCCATGTCCGCGGCTTTTTTGAAACATTCGCGCGCCGCTTTGACGTCTTTTTTGATTCGGCCGTCGGAAAGATAGACTTCGCCCAATTTATTCATCGGACGCCAGAAGCCGCGATCCCCCGCTTTTTTCAGCCAATATATCGCTTTTTTGATATCGACATCCGTGCCGAATCCGTAAAGATACATATCTGCCAGTTCGTTTTGCGCGAAAATATCGCCGGCTTCGCTTAGCTTCAAAATTTTCGGGAAAAGTTGCCTCCAAATGCGCCGCTGCTCCGCTTCGAACATCGTCTCGTCAAAAGTGGTATTGAGGAGCGCCAGGATATTTCCTTTTTTGGCGCCTTTTTTTCGCCATTCTTTCCCTTTGTCACCATTCTGACGCACGTGGCCGTAGCCCTGCGTGTAGTATTCGCCCAGGAAATACATCGCTTCGCCGTCGCCCGCCGCGGCCGCTTTTTTGAAAAGGGGAAACGCGTCGTCCAGTCGGCAGCGCAAATATAAATTTTTCGCTTCTTCCATGACCGGAGAGGCCGGTATCGTTTCCGGTTCCTCGGTCTTTTTCAATTTTTCAACAATTTTTTTCATGCTGTCTCATCCCTCTCGCACGAAATTTTATAAAAAGCCGATTCTTCTTTATGAAAACGCGACTTTCAATTTCTCCGATTTGAAATATTATTTCGCCGGCAAAAACAGCTGGGGATCCACGGCGCGGCCGTTGATACGGACTTCGTAGTGGCAATGCGTCCCGGTGCTGTTTCCCGTACTGCCGGCCAAGGCTATCGTATCGCCCTGGCGGATGTCCTGCCCTTCGCCGACGAGGAGCGCGCTGTTGTGGCCGTAGCGCGTCACGAAGCCGTCCGCGTGACGAATTTCCACCAGGTACCCGTAGCCGTCCATCCATTCGGAACGGGTGACGGTGCCGTCCGCCGTGGCGTGAATGGGCGTATTGTAATCCGTCGCGATATCGATGCCTTCGTGATAGGTCGATTCGATCCCGGAGCTCTGACGCCAGCCGCTTTCGCTCGTCACGGTCCCGTCGACCGGCCAAATGGACGGCAATGTCGCCGAAGCACCGCGCAGAATGGATCTCTCCATGACACCGCCGAATTGCAAAACCGCGCGAAGTTTCACCAAATTCTTCAAATCCTCATCCGCGCGCGCGTCCAGCTCCGTCGTCCGCGAAAGCAGAATGCCCGGTGTCTTGGCCGCCCGATATTCCTTTTTCGGATTTGCCACATCGGGGACGGTGTGCGCGCCGCCAATGCCGCCCGCCGCCGTCTTCGTCGCCGTTTGCTTTCCCGCATCCGCCGCTTTCATGCCCGTCATCGACGAGAGCTCTTCGGCCAAGACTTCGATGCCGTCCACCTTGGCCGTCAAATCTTCGATTTTCTCATCGGCCATTTTCAGCTGTTTTTGATACAAATCGTTTTCTTGGCGAAGCGCCGTGACCGAATACGCCGAATAGCCGAAAACGCCCATTCCGACGACAAAAATCGCGCACGCCGCCAAGGCCGCATATTTCCATTTTTCAAATTCTTTTTGCGAAAAGAGGAAACACATCTCCCGATTCGCTGTTTCATATTTCTTCATACTTGATTACCCCTCGGCGCCCTCTTCCGTCGCTTCCCGGGCGGACGAAACCGGCACGTAGACCGCCAGCGCCTGATCGAGACTTTGCGCCTCTTCGGAGGAGAGCGTGTCGCGACTCTTGCCGCCGCTGACCTCTTTGATGTACATCCGAGACGTCTCGCGGCCGACAATGGACGACAAAATAAAACCATTGTCGTTGGCATCCAGCACCGTCAGCGAAAAGGAGAGCGTGTCGCCCGTATCGCCGAAAGCATCGTATTTGACGAGCCCGATGCGCTGCAGCGATTGCATTTGCATCCCGGAAAGAAGCTCATGCTGATGCAGCGTATCTTCAGCGACTTTGGCCATGTCCCGGAGTTCCAAGACTTCGACGGAAAGTTTCCGCTCCAAATCCTCGCCGCTCGATCCCGACATGAAATACCGATATTTTTTCTGCAGCGTCCCGACGCGGCGGCTGAGTGCAAAAACCTGCACCAGCAAGCCGATCACGAGGACCGCCAGCACGGCGATTGTGCCGTACAGCCATACAGTCTGATTGGTCATACCATCCTCTTATTGATTTTGTTTCAAAAACGATACGATTCGTTGAAATTCTTCTTCATTCTTAAAGGAAATGGAAATTTTCCCCTGCGTCGCTTTTTTGCCGGCGCCGCTTTGGATCCGGACGGGCGTCCCCAGCGACAGCCGCAATTCTTTTTCCAAGGAAACGAGATAGGGATTCGCCGGCTGTTTCTTCTTTTCCTTTTGGCTGTTTTCATTCTTTTTGCGATTCACCAGCGCTTCCGCATCGCGGGCCGACAGATTTTCTCTCACGATGAGCTTGGCGACTTCTTCCTGGTCGTCGAGTTTCTGTAAGGCGAGAAGGGGACGGAGCTGTCCGATGGTCGCTTTCCCGTCGATCAAAAGTTGCTGAATATTCGGGGAAAATCCGACAAGACGCACGATATTGGCGATATAGGAGCGCGTTTTCCCAAGCGCTTTCGCCAATTCTTCCTGCGTGCAACCACGACTCTTGATTAAAGATGCATAGGCGCGTGCTTCTTCCATGACATTCAAATCCGAGCGCTGCAGATTTTCAATCAGCGCGAGCTCCGCCGATTCTTCGGGCGTCACATCCAAAATGACGGCGGAAACGGTGGAAAGCCCCGCGAGTTTCACGGCGCGGAGACGTTGCTCTCCGGCGATGAGTTCGTAGCGCCCGTTCGCTTTTTTGCGCACGGAAATCGGCTGCAAGAGACCGTGTTTCTTGATGGATTCCGCCATTTCGGCCAAAACTTCTTCCCGAAATTTGCGACGCGGCTGCGCACTGTTGGGCGTGACGGCTGCCACCGGAATGTCCGCGATTTCTTTTTGATTCGTTTTTTCCGCCGCTTTTCCCAAGAGCGCCGAAAGACCCCGCCCCAATTTCTGCGTCTTGCCGATTCCGTTCTTATTCACGCTTCATGACCTCCCGACAAAATTTCGCATACGCTGCCGCGCCCTTGGATTTCGGCGCGTAAAGCGCAATCGGTTTCCCGAAACTCGGCGCCTCCGAGAGCTTGATACTGCGCGGAATTTCCGTCTTGAAAACGCGGGCGCCGAAATAATTTTTCACTTCTTCGACGACTTGTTTCGCCAAATTTGTCCGCCCGTCGTACATCGTGAAAAGGATGCCCAAAATCGAGAGATTCGGATTCAGATTTTCCTGCACGATTTCCACTGTTTTGACGAGCTGCGCCAATCCTTCCAACGCGTAAAATTCCGCTTGAATGGGAATAATGACCGAATCGGCCGCCGAAAGCGCATTCACTGTCATGAGCCCCAAGGAGGGCGGGCAATCGATCAAAATATAATCAAAATCTTCCGTGAGCGGCGCAATCACGCGGCGAAGCACGGTCTCGCGCGCCGGTCGATCCACCAATTCAATTTCCGCGCCGGCCAAATCGGGCGTCGCCGGAAGAAGCGACAATTTTTTGATTTCCGTCGCATAAATCGCGGCATCGGCGGCAATTTCATCCGACATCGCGTCGTAAAGCGTCTTGGTGAAACGGCTCCGATCCATCGAAAGCCCGCTCGTCGCATTTCCCTGCGCGTCCGCGTCGATAAGAAGCGTCTTCTTTCCGGCAAGCGCCAAACAGGCGGCCAAATTCACCGCCGTGGTCGTCTTCCCGACGCCGCCTTTTTGATTGATAATGCCGATGACGCTCATATTCTTTCTCCCTTGCTTTATACAGATACAGACTTATTATAGCATATTCGGCGATTTTACGAAAATTTGAAAAGGCTTCGAGAAAATGAAATACATTTTCTCGAAGCCTTTTCAAATTTTTGTGTAGGGAATCTATACTATAAATTTCTTTGTGCTTGCCATTCGACACAGATTATTTTGCTCCTCAAAATGCGGCCTACGCCGCAAGACATTTTCGGCGCGTGCCGCCAGAACTCCTTACAGCACTTCATTTCCTTTCTTTCCCGGGAAAGAAAGGAAACGAAGCAAAGGAAAGAAACCGCCGCCAGGGCAAAATTCGCCGCCACTCAGGGGCGCCGCCGCTCGGCCTTGCCAATGCTAACGTCACCGATACGCAGGGCTTTTACATCATGACGCATTCTTACCACGCAAGGCCGCAAGACGCGTCGGCGCCCCTCGGCGCTTCGCTTTTTCAGAAATATCGGCGCGAACCTCGGCGAATTTTGCACAGGCGGGCCTCCTTACAGCGAGCTCACCACTCACAGCTTTACCAAGACCCCCATTGATGAATATCACGCTTTGAAGTGCAAACCTTTGTGCCCTCTCCCTTTTCTCACTTAGAAGCATTTTATACCTTGCTCTATTTTTCACAGCCCCCTCTTTTTCCTTTTTAATTTAATTTTTTCTTGGCCACCATTCCCACCAATAGAAAGAACGCCGAAACAATCAATCCCACAAAAAGAGAATTAAGGGGAAGAGGAAGCACTGTCGTCGTCAGCATGGAG
>CAVHDO010000101.1:0-6007 GCA_963634795.1 Oscillospiraceae bacterium | reverse complement strand
TACACTCTCCCCGACACAAACGCTTTATCCTCGACAAAGCGCTTGGAAATATCCGCCGCTTCAAAATATTCCTGCGCCGAGCGCGGCACGAAGAGCACGACCGGCTCGCCCGCCGCTTCTTTCCACATTTGCGTCTCCGTGATTGTCGGCAGATACGAATATTTCTTCTCCCATTCGTCCCCTCTTTCCGGACCTTTCCAGCCGTCGTCCGACATGACGCGCGGCGCGAAATCGCCCATGTAGAAGACATAGGACATATTGTAATCGTTGTAAATGTAGTGCCGTCCCGGCTGGTCGTGGAAATATTGCGCCATGTCCGTCGTCGAGCGATACACCAGGAAATTCGTGAGCCCGCCGAAGACGAGGCAGGTGTAGGAAACGGCCATCGCCGCCGCTGCCAAAAGCGGCATCGAGGTGTACTGTTTCTTCTTCCATTGGCTGTACAAAATGACGACCGTGTACACGCAAATGACGTAGAACGTGAGATAATTACCCGGCTGCATGTAGGCTGCGACGGCCAGCGCCGCCAGCGTCAGGACGTAAGGCACCAGAAACGCAATGCGCGCGCCCTTCGTTTCCTCGTCAAAAAGCTGCCGAAAAGCCAGAACGGCGAGCAAAATGCACGGCACGACGGCGATGTAAGTATACGTCACATATTTCGTCGCGACGAGCGTGTAGAAAGCGACCGTCCCCCAGCACCACAGCATGAGAAAATCATAGAGCGTCGTCCGCTCTTTCCATCCGCGCCACATCGCGTAGAAAGACAGTCCCGTCCACGGCAAGAGCGACGCCGGCAAAATGGCAAGATAATAATAGAAATGATCATACTCCGGATGCTCGGAGACGAGCGCCCGCGTCATATTGTGAAGACCTAGGAAACCGTCGACAAAATCGTTTCCGTACGTCGTGTACATCCAGAAATACCAAGGAAGCGCCACCGCCGCGAAGAGCAAAATCCCATGCGGCGCAAAAAGATAGAGGAAATCTTTGACTCGTTTCCTCGTAAGCACCCAAAGAAACAGAATCAATCCGGGCAGCAAAAGACCGACAGGGCCTTTCACGAGGCACGCCGCACCCGCCGCCGCATAGGCGATGGCCATGTGTCCCCATTTCCGCTCCGTAATGCCGATGTAAGCGGAGAACATCGTCGGCACGGTAAAGAGCAAGAGGAAACTGTCCGTAACGACGGCGTGAGAAAGAATCCAAAATTCGAGAGACGTCGCCAAGAGCAGTCCCGTCCAAACGGCGACGGAGCGATCCGCCGTGATGCGTTTCACGTAAAGAATCGTCAGCACAATCGTCGCCGCTCCCGCCACGGCTGCCGGGAAACGGGACGCCAATGTCGTCGCGCCGAAAAGTAAATACGAAGCGGCCAACATCCAATAGGTGAAAATCGGCTTGTCGAACCAAGCGTTTCCGAAAATCCGCGGCGTCAGCCAATCGCCGGAAAGCGCCATTTCTCTCGCCGTCTCCGCGTAATTCGATTCCACGGGATCCGTGACGGGCATCTGCGCCGCGCCCCACAAATAGAAAACCAAAGCGCCGAAAAAAATCAGAGCCAACAACACAGGAAAACGAAGCGTACGATTCATAAAAACTCCTTATATTT
This sequence comes from Oscillospiraceae bacterium, assembly GCA_963634795.1. Taxonomy (GTDB): domain Bacteria; phylum Bacillota; class Negativicutes; order Veillonellales; family Dialisteraceae; genus UBA1822. The sequence goes on along the minus strand of CAVHDO010000101.1, from coordinate 4,398 downwards.
TTACCGTTTCCGCAAATACCAATAGACCGCCACAATCAGCAGGACGAGAAGAATCGAGCCGGCGGCGATTTCATAATGATAATCCAAAATCACGCGCCAATTCTCGCCGAAGAGCGCGCCGAGCCAGACGAGCAAAATCGTCCACGGCACGGTGCCGACGACGCTGAGCAAAATAAATTCCGGCAGCGGATAATGCGCGATCCCGGCCGGCAATGAAATAAAAGTGCGAATCCCGGGCAGGAGGCGTCCCGTGAAAACGGAAATGCCGCCGTATTTCTCAAACCACGCATCGGCCGCGGCGAGTTTCTTTCCCGTAAGGCCGCCCTTGTCGCCGTATTTGAGCAAAATGGCGCGCCCGCCCTTGTACCCCATCCAGTACGACAAGAGCGAGCCCGTGATCCCGGCGACGGTGGCAATCACGACCGTCGGCCAAAAAGAAAAAATTTGCTGTGAAATAAGAAATCCCGCAAAGCCCAAAATAATTTCACTGGGAATCGGGATATTCATATTCTCCAGCGCCATCGTCACAAAGAGCGCGATGTATCCATATTGATACAGAAAATCCGTAATGATTTCCATGCTTCCGTCCTTATCAGAAAATCCGCCATAAAATATTTCTATTTAATATACCATACAATGGCCTCTGACGGAAAGAGGAAACACGCTCCCGTTTCCTCCGTTTCCGAAATGATAAAAAATTGACGCCGCGCCGACGGCTTGCTACAATAAGTGAATATCTTTTATGAATAACAGGAGGCAAAATATGAAAATGAAATGGAAAGCGGCGCTGGCCGTGGGATTTCTGGCGGGTGCCGTCTTGCTTTCGGGCTGCGGCGGAGACAAAAAGGAAGCGGCAAAGGATAGCGCCAATGTGATTCGTGTCGGCTCGGAAACGACCTATCCGCCTTTTGAATTTACCGAAGGCGAAAAATACGTCGGCTTTGATATCGATCTGGCGGACGCCGTCATTCGCGAAATGGGCGGCACGATGGAATTCAAGAGCATGGGCTTCGACGCGCTCATCCCGGCCATCCAGAGCGGACAAATCGACATGGCCATCGCGGGCATGGACATCACGCCGGAGCGCGAAAAACAAGTTTCCTTCTCGGATATTTACTACGACCAAACAGGCTACGTCATCATCGTCCCGAAGGACGACACGACCATTCACGACTGGGCCGATCTCGAAGGCAAAGTCATCGGCGCGCAAGTCGGCACGCAGCAGGCCAAATATGCCGCCGAAGTCAAAAATTCTCAAGTGAAACAATTCGATTCCAATTCGCAGGCGTTCATGGAGCTCAAAGCCGCGACCGTCGAAGCCGTCGTCATCGACGCCCCGGTCGGGATGTATTACCTGAAAAAAGGCGCGGACAAAGATTTCAAACTCGTCGGCACGCCGAAGGACAACGCGGGCTTTGCCATCGCGATGAAGAAGGACAACAAAGAATTGCAGGAAAAAGTGAACAAGGCGCTCAAAACGCTCAAGGAAAACGGCGAGTACCAAAAGATTTACGAAAAATGGTTCGGCACATCGGATAAGAAATAATCCACTTCCCGCTTTCCGCTATCCGTTTACCGTGCGTCACATCGGAGAGAATGCGACGGTTCTCATGTACAATTAACGATTAGACGGATAACAACTACCTATCTTCATCAAAAGGCTGTGACAAAGTGTTTTTGTCACAGCCTTTTTCTTTGCTTTTTTTTCAAACAAGCAAAGCGCTGTTTGCATCAGTATACTTATGTAAGAAAAAACAACAGTCACAAAGGTCCGCGCCCCAAAATGCGACCCAAAATAAATGACAACCTTTGAGAGCTATGAGCGATGAGCCCGAAGCCCGGAGCTTTAAGAAGATGCGCTTTGCGTAATTTTTATAAAAATCATCGCGAAGCGATACCACTTTCTGCTCCAAGCTCACAACTCCAAGCTGTGCTCGCTGTAAGGAGGCCCGCCTGTGCAAAATTCGCCGAGAGCCGCGCCGTCATTTCCGGAAAAGCAGAGCGCCGAGGGGCGACGACGCGTCTCGTGGCCTTGCGTGGTAAGAATGCGTCATGATGTAAAGGTTGCGCGTATCAGTGACGTTAGCATTGGCAAGGCCAAGCGGCGGCGCCCCTGAGTGGCGGCGAATTTTGCCCTGGCGGCGGTTTCTTTCCTTTGCTTCGTTTCCTTTCTTTCCCGGGAAAGAAAGGAAATGAAGTGCTGTAAGGAGCTCCGTACAGAAGCGCAAAAAATGACTCGCGGCGCATGCCGCATTTTGCAAAGCAAAATCATTTCACACCGAAAGGCAAAAAACAACATATAATTTCGCCAAAAGCGAATACAAGAAAATGAAAATCATTTCTCACATCCCTTCGGGATGAAAAATGAGAATCATTTCTTCCATTCGCGCACCTGTGCTACAATACAAAAAGAAAATTCGATTTTTATATCGGAGGTTTCCATGGCAGAGAAAAAAAACGCGAGCAAAAAACTCGCAGAAAAAAAACTCACCGACAAGGGCGAACGCATTCGCGAAAAAATGATCGTCGTCACCGCGCAAATTCTGCGCGAGCAGGGATTCAAAAATACGACCGTCCGCCGTATCGCCAAAGAGGCGAATGTCAATATCGCCGCCATCCGTTACTATTTCGGCTCCAAGGAAGAACTCATCGGCCTCGCGCTGGAGTACATGATGGGAAATTTGGAAACCATCGTCGCCGCGCTGGACGACCCGCGTCTTTCCCCGCGCGAACGTCTCAAGACCTACATCCTCTCCTACTTCGCGCTCGCAGAAAAACATCCGGCGCTTTTCCGGTCCATCACCCGCCCTTCCAGCGACGCCGCCCAAGACACCTATTTCGTCTACCTCACCTTCCTCTACGACCAAATCTGGACGAAATTTCTCCACATCGTCGGCACGCTCTCCGGCCTCACGGATGAACGAGACATCGAACTCAAAAGCATCCAGCTCCTCTCCGCCATCGAGTTTCCCTTGATTCTGGACGGAAACAAAGCCGGTTTCTTCCTCCCCTGCACGGCGAACGAAGCGTCTTTGTCGAGGTACATTGATCTCTTAATTGACGGGATAGAGAAATAAAATTAGAAAATCACGCCTCGGCCCTCTCTTCGCAATGTTGCCGTTTCCCTTTTTATTCCGTAATGTGACAAAAAATAGGAGACATTTTTATGGATACATTTCGCTCGCTCGGCGTGTCCGAGACTTTGGTTTCCCTGCTCAAGAAACAGGGCATCAGCACGCCGACGCAAATTCAGGCAAGCGCCATTCCGAGCATTTTGAAAGGGCTGGACCTCATCGGGAAATCGCAGACGGGGACGGGGAAGACGCTCGCTTATTTGCTACCGTTTCTTCATCGTGTCAAGTCGGAGGACGAAGGCGTCTCCGTGCTCATCATGACGCCGACGCGCGAACTGGCACGGCAAGTTTTCGACGTGCTCTCGCCTTTTGCCAAAGCGCTCTCGCTAGACGCCGCGGACGTGATCGGCGGACGCACGATTGAGAATCAGCTCCGCAAACTCCGCCGGGCGCCGCATTTCATCATCGGCACGCCGGGGCGCCTGCTCGACCATCTCCGCCGCCGCGCACTGTCTCTGGATGCGGTAAAAGCCGTCGTCCTCGACGAAGCGGATCAAATGCTGGCCGCCGGTTTCCGGGAAGACATCGAAACGATTCTCGACGAGACCCCGCGCCGCCGCCAGATTCTTCTTTTCTCCGCGACCATGCCGGACGACGCCGTGCGCCTCTCGCGGAAATACATGAAACAGCCGAAAACGGTCGACCATTCGCCGAAGGTGACCGCCTCCACCGTGGAGCAGCGGATTTATATGACAACCGCGCCGCGGAAATATCGCCTGCTTCTCCGCCATCTGAAGGAAATGAATCCCTATCTCGCGCTCGTTTTCTGCAACACGAAAGAAGAAGCGCACGCACTCGCCGAACGCCTCGCGCAGGACATCGACATGCCGGTCGACGAGCTCCACGGCGACATGAGCCAGGGGCAACGCAATCAGGTCCTCCGAAATTTTGAGGCGGCCAAGCTGCAAATTCTCGTCGCCTCCGACATCGCGGCCCGCGGTATCGACGCCGCCGGTGTGAGCCACGTCTTCAATTACGGCATTCCGAAAAATTTGGAATACTACGTCCACCGCATCGGCCGCACCGGTCGCGCCGGCCAAAAGGGTCTCGCCATCACCTACGCGACGCCCGAAGACGGCGCCCTCCTCCGTCGCCTGGAACACACGATAGAGGAAACGATCACGCGCTACGACGAAAACGGAGAAATCCGCCGCGTCCGCGCCCCCAAACCCAAGCGCCGCGTCGTCCTCCCGGGGATGTACAAGCCGACAAAGAAAAAAGAGCACAAGGCTCTCGGGCATAAGGGACGGAATATGAGACAGAA
>CAVHDO010000100.1:0-6009 GCA_963634795.1 Oscillospiraceae bacterium | reverse complement strand
TCCGCGACACCTTGGCGCAGATCAAAGACTTTGAAGGCGCGACAGGGAAATTTGCTTTCGACGAACACCGTGATCCGAAGATGGATCTCGCGGTTCTCGTAATCAAAGACGGCAAGTGGACGGCTTTCGAAGACTGATATAAGAAAAGAGCCATGAAAAAATGATTTTCATTTTTTCGTGGCTCTTTTTTGTGGGATTACGCGTGGTTTGCTTTTTGCACCTTGCGGTGCGGAATTATTTTGCTGGCGCAAAATGCGGCCTACGCCGCGCGGCATTTTTGGCGCGTGCCGCCGGTACTCCTTACAGCTTCTTCATTCTCTTTCTTCCCCGGGGAAGCAAGAGAACGAAGCAAGAGAAAGAAGCCGCCGCCAAGGCAAGACAGTTAGCAGTTAGTAATGAGCAATTAGCAGTTGGCCGAGCTTTTTCTTGCTTGGGTTTTGAGGCGCTTGTGGTTCTCGCTGTATAAAAAATTTGCGCGAAGCGCGTACCTGCACTGCTAACTACTCACTACTCACTGCTAACTTTTATTGGCGCGGCGCCGGCGAATTTTGCACAGGCGGGCCCCTTGCGCGTTGCTTAGCTTTTTTGTCAGGCGGGGTAAAGACGTCAGACGGTCAGACCTCAGATGTCAGATAAAAGCGGTAGCGCTTCGCGCGATTTTTATAAAAATGCGGCGGAGCCGCTACCGGTTAAGCCTTCCTTTGGAGGAAGGTGGCCCGAAGGGCCGAATGATGGGACGCCAAAGGCGCATATAAAAATGTCGCGGAGCGACACCGCTTTTGCTCCCGGCTCACCGCTCCAGGCTATCTCGCGCCTGACGAAAAAGCCAATCACAGTCTGACGTCTGACCATCTGACGTCTCAATCTTGCCTGACAAAAAAGCCAAGCACACCATCCTGTGCACTGTGCACTTTTTCATCATCTGACATCTTCATCCTGCCTGCCGAAAAAGGCGAGCATAGATTCACCATTGCCCAACGATTCTGTTTTTTCCAAACAGATTACCAAAACGCACGCGATTTTATTTTATGTTACAATATTAAGAATGTGTGAAAGAAAGGATGGAAGGTGCGATGAAATACAGTCCTTGGAAATATCGGTTTTCGGTGGTGATTTTGGCGGCGGTGGCTGCTGTGGCGGCGTTTTATGTGTTTTGCTGGATTCTTTCTCTTGGGGCGGCGCAGATTTTTAATGCCGTGGCGGAGCATCGGCGTTTGTTTCCGGGGCATGTGACGGTGGAAACAATTTCCGCAGACGTTTTGGGGCGCGTTTCCTTTCAAAATTTGGTCTGGACGAGGGACGACGGGACGCTTCTTGCCAAGATTCCGGAGGGGAAGGTGCGGCTTACTGTGTGGGATGTCGTGACGCGGCGTATCGGGACGAAGACGGTGACGGAGGCGAGCCTCAGCAATGCGTATTTCCATTTATTCTTGGACGACGAGCAGCGGCCGCTGGATTTGACGAAGACGGCGGAGGACGGCGGCAAGGAAACGATTCGCATTCGCGGCGCCGATGCCGACCGGTATTTCGATTGCAATTTGAAACTGGACAATTGTTCGCTGGAGATTGATACGCCGGACCGGCATTTTGAGGTGGAACACGTGCATATCAATGCGAAGGTGAATACGAAAAAAGAAGTTTTGATCGATTTGGATGCCGGGCCTTTCAAGGGGAGCTGCGCGGCGAAGGAGCTTCGTATCGACGGGCGGCTCGACATGGCGAAAGAGGAGCCGGAATTTGACATGACGCTCTTTGTGGGCGAGTGCCGGCCGTCGTCTTTGGGCGTCGGGGCGGACATCGACGATCCCGCGACGCTCAATGCGCGCATCACGGGGCCTTGGGAGGAGCCGGTGATTGACGGGGAACTTTCGGCGGAGAAGCTGACGCTGCCGGGGATTGTGTTTGAAAATGTGAAGGGGACGCTGCATTACCAGGACGGCATTCTGAAAGCGGCGCCCGTGACGGCGAAGGCGTACAAGGGCGACGTGGAGGCCGACGGCATTTTCAATTTGGATGAGAAAACGTACACGGCGCACATCAAAGGCCACAATTTGGACGGACAGGCGGCGTCGCACGATAAGCGGCTCTCGGTCAAAGCGGAGCTGGATCTCACATTGCGCGGCACGAAGGAAGGCCAGAAAGTCGACGGCGCGTTCCATACCGGCGAAGGGCGCTACAGCATTTTGCCGTTCCGGGAAATCAAGGGCATTTTCGACCGCAGAGATGGCGTGCTCGGTTTCTATGACGTCGTGATTAAGCTGGCTTTGGGCGATGTCACGACGGACGCGTTTTACATTCGAAAGGGCCATGTGGAATTGGGAAATATTTATCTCACGGACGCGGAGACGGGGGAGACGGAGCAGATTCGCTGACGGCGTGTTTCATAAAATGAATACAGAAAAAAGAGAGTTTCCTCAGATAGGAAACATAAAATTGCAAGGCTTTTGCGTCTTGGCGCCGATGGCCGGGGTGAGCGACGTCGTCTGCCGCGTGCTGTCTCGGCGGATGGGCGCGGCGATGGTGACGACGGAAATGGTCTCGTCGCGCGGGCTGCATTATCGAAACGAAAAGACGGCGGAACTTTTGAAGCTCGTGCCGGAGGAGCGGCCGGTCGCCGTGCAACTTTTCGGAAACGATCCCGCGGTCATGGCGGAGGCGGCGCAAATGGCGGAAGCGGCGGGCGCGGACGCGATTGACATCAATATGGGTTGCCCGATGTACAAGGTCGTGAAAAACGGAGACGGCTCGGCGCTCCTGCGGGATCTTCCGCGCGCGGCGGCGGTCATCGAAAAAACGGTCCTGGCGGTGAAGATCCCTGTCACGGTCAAAATGCGTCTCGGCTGGAGTCGCGAGACGATGAATGCGACGGAGCTGGCGCGCATGGCGGAAGCAGCCGGCGCGGCGGCTTTGACGGTGCACGGAAGGACGCGGGAAGATTTCTACAGCGGCGCGGCCGATTGGGCGGAAATCGCGCGTGTCGCGCGCTCCGTTTCCATTCCTGTTTTCGGGAACGGCGACGTGACGGACGGACCGTTGGCGGCGCGCATGATGGAGGAAACGGGCTGCGCGGGTGTCGCTGTCGGACGAGCCGCGTGGGGAAATCCGTGGGTATTTCGGGAAATCAACGCGTATCTGGAAACGGGAATAGAATTGCCGAAGCCGTCTCGGGAAGAACGTCTGTCGATGGCAGCGGCGCATCTTCACGCGCTCGTGGAAGACAAAGGCGAATACGTCGCCGTCCGCGAAATGCGCGCCCACGCGAGCCGCTATCTCCACGGCCTCCCGCACGCGACGTCGCTTCGGAGAGAGATTATGAAAGCGGAGACGGAGGAGGAATTTGTGGATGTGTTGTTTGGAGAAAAGGATTGAAAAGGCTTGAATGGCTTGAATGGCTTGAATGGCTTGAATGGCTTGAAAGGGCTTAAAAAGGCTTGAAAAGGCTTGAATGGCTTGATAGGCTTGATAGGCTTGAAAAGGCTTGGGGGATCGATTGGCTTGGAGTTCATGGGGAACTGCAAGCCTTTTTGTTTTCCAAGAAAGCTAAAACCGAAAAGGCTTGGAAAGTTTGTTTCTCTTAAATCAAGCCTTGTCAAGCTTTCAGCGAAAGGGAAAATAGGGAAAGGACAGAAAAAGTTTGTTTCTCCGAATTCAAGCCTTGTCAAGCTTTTAGCAAAAGTAAAAATAGGGAAAGGTCGGAAAAGTTTGTTTCTCCTAAATCAAGCATTTTCAAGCTTTTAGCAAAAGTAAAAATAGGGAAAGGTCGGAAAAGTTTGTTTCTCCTAAATCAAGCATTTTCAAGCTTTTAGCAAAAGTAAAAATAGGGAAAGGTCGGAAAAGTTTGTTTCTCCTAAATCAAGCCTTTTCAAGCTTTCAGCGAAAGGGAAAATAGGGAAAGGTCAGAAAAGTTTGTTTCTCAAATCAAGCCTTTTATAATTCTCCTTGACGGTCATCGCGCGAGATTTTATAATAAAAATGAATTCTTTATTTTTTGTGTGGGAAGGGAGACAACATGTTAGAAAAGTGGTTTGCGCTTTCGGAGCGCGGCACGACGGTGAAGACGGAGCTCATGGCGGGGCTTACGACTTTCATTACGATGGCGTACATCATTTTCGTCGCGCCGGGTGTGCTTTCGGCCGCCGGGATGGATCCGAATGCGGTGTTTATCGCGACGTGTCTGGGCGCGGGGCTTGTCACGATTGCGATGGGTCTTTTGGTGAATTATCCGATTTGTTCGGCTCCGGGTGTGGGGATTCTGGCATTTTATGCGTTTACGGTGTGTATCGGAATGCAGGTGCCATGGCAAACCGCACTGGGGGCTGTTTTTATTTCCGGTCTCGTTTTCCTCTTTTTGACGGTGACGCATATTCGTCAGATGATTATCGAAGGGATTCCGCCGTCTTTGAAATCGGCCATCACGGTCGGGCTCGGGCTGTTTATCTGCATCATCGGCCTGAAGATGAGCGGACTCATGTCCGTCACGCTTTCGCTTTCGCCGGATGTGCTGAAAGACGTGGTGGCGGCCGACGGGCATTATGTGGCCGGTACGAATGACACGGTTTTCGGTCTCGGAAGCATGGTGAATCCGGAGCATTTGGTCACGCTGTTCGGATTGTTTTTCACGGCGATTTTGATGAGCCGGAATATCCCGGGTTCGTTTATCATCGGGATGTTGGTGACGACGGTGGTTTCGTATGCGACCGGAGTGACGCATTTGCCGGAAAATTTCTCGTTGTTCCATTTGCCGGATTTCTCGAATACCAATTTCATGGAGCTGGATATCGCAGGCGCGTTCCACATGGGGATTTTGACGATTATCTTTACGTTCACGTTTGTCGAGCTCTTTGACTCGCTGGGGGTCATGGTCGGGACGGTGAAAAAAGCGGGGTTGGCGGATCCGAAGACAGGAAACTTCCCGGGCATGGGGAAGGCGCTCTTCTGCGATGCGTGCGGCGTGTCTTTCGGTTCGCTCTTGGGCGTGTCCACCATCACGGCGTATGTCGAATCGGTCGCGGGGGCCGGTGCGGGCGGTCGCACGGGTCTCACGGCGGTGACGTGCGGCGTGCTGTTTTTGCTCGCGTTGCTTTTGGCGCCTATCGTCGGGCTGATTCCGTCTGCGGCGACGGCACAGATTTTGATTTTGGTCGGCGCGCTGATGCTCGAGGGCGTGCGCGATATTGATTTCACGGATTTCACGGAAGTATTTCCGGCGTTTCTTACGATTGTTCTCATGCCTTTCACCTACAGCATCGCTAATGGGCTTTGCGGCGGGTTTGTGGCGTATGCGATTTTGAAATTGGTGACGGGCAAGGGCCGCGAGGTACATCCGATTGTGTACATCTTGGCCGTCTTGGTCGCTGCACGTTTTGTTTTCTTGGGGGATTGAGTGGGGCGGCCGCGCGCGTTTTTTTGGAAACGTGAGCGGCCGATTTTTTTCGGCGGAGGTTCCGCCGGTGCGGGAGGCGGCATACGCCGTGGATAATGCTACTGCGTAGCATGCGGCATACGCCGCGTCTCATTTTCGGTGAATCGTTCTTTGCATCTTTCGGTGCGGGATTATGCTACTGCGTAGCATGCGCCTGACGGCGCGGTGCACGCAACGCTGCGAGACGCGTCGGCGCCCCTCGGCGCTTTGCTTTTTCGGAAGTAACGGCGCGGGCCTCGGCGAATTTTGCACAGGCGGGTCTCCTTACAGCGAGCACAGCTTGGAGCTTTGAGCGGAGAGCTTGGAGTGAACTGTCCCCTTTGTCAAGGACATTTTTAAATCAGACCGCCTGTTTTTTAGACATTGTTTTATTTTGTTCCCTTGTTACTGAACAATTTTGGGAACAAACTTTACATATCCGTTCGTAAATTTTACCTCAAGGTGAGATAGTAACTATTGTTTCTAATTTCCTCGCCCTCGGCGCTTTCGCCGTTCTTGGGCAGGCGGGAGCAAGATTTGGTTCCATGGTTCTTGCTCCCGTCTGCCCAAGAACGCATCGTTTCCGGCGCCGAATCAATCATTTCGAG
>CAVHDO010000099.1:0-6114 GCA_963634795.1 Oscillospiraceae bacterium | reverse complement strand
TCCTTTCTTTCCCGGGAAAGAAAGGAAATGAAGTGCTGTAAGGAGTTCCGTACGGATTCATCGTACAGCCCGCGGCGCATGCCGCATTTTGCGTAGCAAAATATTTCCCGCGCTGAAAAGCGCAAAGCTGAAAATTTCACATAATACTTCCATCCCCCGGCGCTTCGCGCCACCCTCTACACGAAGAGGGCGAATAGGAACGCGCTTCGCGTAAATTCAAACATTCCAAATAAAAAAGCTGTGAGAAAATGCAACGACATTTTCTCACAGCTTTTTTATTTTCTCACACCTTCCAGTGCCGTGGTACAAAAATATCATTAAAGAGCGCGATGGCGTGATTGTCCGTGAGACCGGCGATGAGATCTTTGACCGCTTCCGACAGGTCGGCGGCCAGTTCGCGGCGCTCGGCCGGGACTTTTTCGGGATGTTTCATGTAATATTCATAGAGCATTTGGACGACGCCGTAGCCGCGTTCGCGATCCGGGATGAGCGGCGGGGAAATGTAAACGCGGTCGAACATGAAACGGCGGAAGGCCATCAGCATGGCGTATCCTTCTTCACTCATCGCGACTTCCGGTTTCCCCATGGAATGATCGATGAGATCGGTGACCATCGCCGTGATCATTTGCGAATGGCGTTCGCCCATGAAAGCGCGGACGTCGGCGGGGAGATCGGCCGCCGTGAGGAGCCCCGAAGCCACCGCGTCGTCATAATCGTGGCAAAGATACGCGATGCGATCCGCGTACTTGATGAGTTGCCCCTCTAATGTCGAGGCGAGGAGATCCCCGGTGTGATGCAAAATCCCATCGCGCACCTGCCGCGCGAGATTGAGACCGCACCCGTGTTTCTCCAGGACTTCCACAATCCGCACGCTCTGCTCATTGTGTTCGAAATGTCCGCTGATGTCCCGCAACGCCGATTCCCCGACATGGCCGAAAGGCGTGTGACCCAAATCGTGCCCGAGCGCAATCGCCTCCGTGAGATCCTCATTGAGCGACAGCGCCCGCGCCATCGTCCGCCCGACCTGCGCCACTTCCAGCGTGTGCGTCATCCGCGTGCGAAACAAATCCCCCTGCGGCGCGATGTACACCTGCGTCTTGTGTTTCATATTGCGGAAAGACCCGCTGTGCAAAATCCGATCCCGGTCCCGCTGGAAATTCGTCCGAATCGGGCACACATCATCTTCGTGATCCCGCACCGCATCTTTTGAGAAACAGGCGTACGGCGCCAAAAGTTTCGTTTCATTCTCTTCAAATCGTTCGCGTATCGTCATGGAAATATCCTCCTTTGGGTTGTATTGTATCATAAAAGAAGGGAAGAGGGGCGGGGCTTGGTTTGTGCTTTTCTTTTGGGGCGTTTGGATTAAAAATCTTTCTGCTGAAAGGGAAGAGGGAAGAGAGGCTGGGCTTGGGTGGCGCTGAATTTTTTGGGCATCTCAATCTTGCCTAGTGAAAAATGCCGAGCATGCCAATCTGTGTACTGTGTATTTTATAAGCTCTCTTCTCATTTGAAGTATAAAGATATACCCCAATCAAAATTGTGGTATAATCAAATCAAAGGAATCCGGTAGGCACAGAGAAAGGGCGGTGGTAGAATGGCAGAGAAAAAAGACCAGCGGGGCGATGGGACAGACACACAAGACCCGCGTTTCCTTCGGGCTTTGGAAAAATTTCGATTGATGGATGATGACTTTATGGCCGTCATTTTCGACGACATCCCGAGCACAGAACTTCTCCTCCGAATCATTTTGGGGCGCGACGATCTGGCCGTCAAAGAAGTCCGTCCGCATTATGAAATCAAAAACCTGCAAGGCCGATCCGTCTGCCTCGATATTTTCGCCGTCGACAAAGAAGGCAAAGCCTACAATATCGAAATCCAAAGAAAAGACAGCGGCGCCACATTGAAACGCGCCCGCTACAACAGCAGCCTGATGGACGCCCACATCACCGATCCCGGAGACGAATACCAAAACCTTGCCGAGACCTACGTGATATTCATCACAGAAAACGACGTTCTCAAAAAAGGCCTGCCGCTGTATCACATCGAAAGAATCATCAAGGAAACAGGAGAAACTGCCGATGACGGTTCTCACATTATTTATGTGAATGCTCTCGTCCGAGACAAAACAAAATTGGGCTGGCTCATGCACGACTTCTTCTGTACCGATCCGAATACAATGCATTACCAAACCCTTGCCGATAGAGCAAGATATTTCAAACAAAGCGAGAAAGGAGTCAAGGCCATGTGCAAAATTATGGAAGAAATTCACGACGACGCATATCATGCCGGCTGGGTCGGAGGCTGGGCCGGAGGTTGGGCTGGCGGAGAAGAAAAGAAAGCGAAAGAAATGGCAGTAGCATTGGCCGAAAAAGGGTGGACGGATAATCAGATTGCAGAAATTGTAAAATATGACGTTGATACAGTGAAGAAGTGGATACATGATGGGAAAACCGTGAATTGACTGGTGGCTACCGAGAAAGGAGTCAAGACCATGTGCAAAATTATGGAAGAAATTCACGACGACGCATACCATGCCGGTTGGGCCGGAGGCTGGGCTGGCGGAGAAGCTAAAGGACTGGTAGACGGAGAAGAAAAGAAAGCGAAGGAAACGGCTCTGAAGTTGGCCGCGCGCGGAGATTCTGCAGAAGGAATCGCTGAACTACTCGAATATGACGTTGATACAGTGAAAAAGTGGATACATGATGGAAAAGCCGTGAATTGATTGGTGGCTACTGGAAAGGCAGAATTGAGAGGCATGATGAATGCCTCTTTTTCTTTTGCGGCGTTTGAATTGAAAATCTTTCTGCTGATAGGGAAGGGGGAAGAGACACCGCTAAAATCTGACGTCTCCATCCTGCCTAGCGCAAAAAGCCCAGCACGCCATCCTGTGTACTGTGTACTGTGTACTGTGTACTGTGCACTCTCCCAAACATCTCCATCCTGTCTGCCGAAAAAGCCGTTATCCGTTCACCGTTCATCACATTTCAAGAAAAACAAAGTTCTCACGTTCGGTTAACGGTTCACGGGGAACGGAGTACGGAGAACGGTCATCTCCCGCCTGACACAAAAGCTGAGCACGCCAATCCCTGTGCACTGTGCACTGTGTACTGTGTACTTTTTCAGACGTCTCCATCTTGCCTGCCGAAAAAGTGAGAACTCGCTAGGCTTTGCACTCTCCTATAAAAAAGTTTTATAGCAGAAAATGACGAAAAACGCACAGAAACACTTGACAAGCCATAGGGGGGGGGTGGTAAGTTATTTTGGATATTATCTCGAATTTTCGATGTTACTATGAATTTTCAATTTATCATGTTTCCAAATTTGGAGAAAGGGTGAAATGAGTGGGAAATAGAAGGGGAAAGTTTGGCATTTTGGCGGCTCTTGTCTTGACTTTAGGTTCGTGGACAGCGCCGCAAGGCGTGAGCGCGTACGACAATACGACTAACTATGGCACTGATTCGAAAGTAGGTGGGAATCGTGCGACAGCATTTGGCGCCACTGCAAATGCAAATGGTACGTATGCAGTAGCGATTGGTTATGGCACGACGGCAGGGCAAAACTCAACGGCTGTCGGGGATGCCAGTTCTGCGTCGGGCGCTAATGCGACGGCGCTCGGCGCTGATAGTAGGGCGACGGCAGAGCATGCGACGGCGCTGGGGCAAAGCGCTAATGCGAGTGGACAGAATTCGACCGCATTGGGGTATGGAACGCAGGTCAGTGGTTCCAATTCAACAGCGTTGGGGCAAGGAAGTAATGTCAGCGGCAACAATTCGGTATCGCTGGGGGTTAGCACGGTCGTCCAAGGGGCGCAGGCTGTGGCTGTCGGTTATGGAAGCAAAGCGAACGCCAATAATTCGTCGGCTGTCGGCTATCAAAATATTGTATCGGCGGTAGGTTCGTCCAGTTTTGGGTATACCAATACCATTAATGCGACAGGAACCAATACATATGTGATTGGCGGGAGTAATACGGTCTCGGGTAGCAATGCGCTGGTCTTTGGTACGAGTATCACGCAGGTGGGGAATAATTCCCTCGTCATCGGAAGTCAGGCGCAAACGGCTACCGCTGCCACAGATTCTATGGCAATCGGGAACGCGGCAAATGCTGCGGCTGCGAGCGCCATTGCTATCGGGAAATCGGCGGAGGCATTGACGACGGGCTCTGTCGCGATTGGTGACTCGGCGGATGCGAAAACGAGTAACTATACGACGGCGCTCGGTACGTCTTCTTCTGCGACGGGACTGAATGCGACGTCGTTAGGCTATAGATCCAATGCGACGGCGCAGGATTCGATTTCCATCGGCGATTCCTCGGCGACGCAAAATTATGCTATTGCGGTCGGGAAGGGGGCGACAGCCCAAGGAGCCGCCGGTTCGATTGCTATCGGCGGAGGTACTACCGGTGCGCAGGCGACCGGAGCGACGTCTTCCATTGCCATCGGTAGCACGTCGACGGCAAGCGGTGCGACCTCTTTGGCGATTGGCTACAATGTATCGGCACAGGGCAATCGGACCGTCGCAATCGGGGATAGCAGTACGGTATCAGCTGCTTCTTGCGCGATTTCGGTCGGCAGTGGGAATACTTTGTCGGCGGAGCATACGGCGGCGTTTGGGTACACCAATAATGTCGCTGGCACTGGTTCGGGCGCATTTGGACATGGAAATACGTTATCGACTACGACTGCGACGTATTCGTATGCGATCGGGTACAGCAATACCGTGAGCGGTGCTTATGCGCACGCTTTCGGGAATAACAATACGGCGAGTGGCAAGTATTCCTTGGCTCTCGGCGCGACGGCGGAAGCGACGATGGAGGGATCTATCGCTATCGGTCAAAATGCAGATGCGAAGACGAATAATTACACGACGGCGCTTGGCGCGTCTTCGGCCGCGACGGGGCTGAATGCGACGTCATTGGGCTATAGTTCCAATGCGACGGGGACGGGCGCCATTTCCATCGGCGATTCTTCGTCGACGAAAGATTATGCCATCGCGGCGGGGACGAATGCGTCTGCTGACGGAGCTAGCGCGGTGGCCATCGGCGGGGGCGATAGCGGCACGGGAGCTACGGCGTCTTCGGAAGGCGCGGTCGCCATCGGGAAATCGGCTCAGGCGACGACCGGCAATTACGCCATGGCGCTCGGCTATAGCTCCAATGCCACTGGGGCGTCTTCTATTTCGCTTGGTGATTCTTCAGCGACGAAAGATTATGCCATTGCGGCGGGGACGAATGCATCTGCCGGCGGAACCAGCGCGATTGCCATCGGCGGGGGCGCGACAGGGGCGGCGGCCACGGCGTCTTCGAATAATTCCATTGCGATCGGTACTACGGTGTCGGCAAGCGGGACTCCCTCCATCGCGATCGGGTATAAGGTGTCGACGACGGGGTCTCGGACGATCGTTATTGGGGATAATAGTTCAAGTACGGGAAGTTCCTGCGTTGTTTCCGTGGGGTCGAATAATAAGGTCACCGGCGCGGACTCGCAGAATTTTGGCGCGTACAATAATGTCTATGCTCCTTCTTCCGGCGCCTTTGGGCATGGGAATACGGTCGGAGATAGCACGACCAGTACGACGACGACCCAATTGTATGCCTATGCTTTGGGCTTTGGAAACGTGGCCAAGGGAACGAAATCTTTGGCGATGGGCTATTCAGCGGACGCAGAGACGGAGAACGCAGTCGCCATCGGGACGGATGCGCAGGCGAAAACAAATAAGAATACGACGGCTGTCGGATCTGCCGCCAATTCGACGGGGGAAAACGCGACGGCTCTTGGCTACAGTTCCGAGGCGACGGGAACGAATGCGATTTCCATTGGGGATTCTTCAGCAGGGGCCGATTATGCGATCGCGGTCGGCCAATCGGCCAGCGCTTCGGTGGCGAATGCCATTGCTATCGGGAAATCGGCGGTGGCGGCTGTCGCCTCCGGGCTGGCTTTGGGGGAGAGTGCGAGCGTCGGCGCGGGTCATACGGGTTCCGTCGCTCTTGGGCAAGGCTCTGTGACGAGCGAAGCGAATTCCGTTTCCGTCGGCGCGTCCACGTCGTCCACGCGTACCATTACGAATGTGACGGCGGGCGATTCGACGAAGGATGCGGCGATTTGGGATCAGCTGG
>CAVHDO010000098.1:0-6320 GCA_963634795.1 Oscillospiraceae bacterium | reverse complement strand
ACGTTACAGCTGAAATTGTGCCTCTGCGAGGCACTCTATCTTCCGGCGCTGCGCGCCACCGGCAACCGTCCACCGGAGGGTTGCCTTCAAAAGAAGGCTAATCGGAAGCGGCTCCGCCGCATTTTATAAAAAATCGCGCGGAGCGCTTCCGCTTTTCCTCATCTCTATCAGTAGCAAGCTATTATCTCAAACGCCGCGAAAGAGAAAGA
Organism: Oscillospiraceae bacterium; assembly: GCA_963634795.1. GTDB lineage: Bacteria > Bacillota > Negativicutes > Veillonellales > Dialisteraceae > UBA1822. The sequence goes on along the minus strand of CAVHDO010000098.1, from coordinate 6,111 downwards.
GCATTGGTTGTGCTTCTCAAATCTCAATTCTGCTTTTTTGGTCGCCAAAGGCGTAATAAAAAATTGTCGCGAAGCAACACCGCTTAAAAGCTCCAAGTTCACGGCTCATGGCTCTCGGCTATCTCCCGCCTGACGAAAAAATTCAAGCACGTTCTGACGTCTGACGTCACCTCAATTTTCTTCGCTCAATTCTCAATTCTGTTTTCTACGATTGTGTGAAAGAAGCGACGGTCGCTTGGAGGAAGGCGATTAGGTCTTTGGGGGCGAGGAGGACTTGGCGGCCTCTTTGGCCGGCGCTGATGCTGATGATTTTGTGTTTCTCGCAGGCGCTGTCCAAAAATGTCGGGAAGGATTTTTTCATGCCGATGGGGGAGCAGCCGCCGCGGATGTAGCCGGTGAGTGCGAGCAAATCTTTCACGTGGACCATGACGACGCTTTTGTTTGCGGAAATGCGCGCCGCGGCCTTGAGGTCGAGTTCTTTTTCCGACGGCAGGCAAAAAACGACGGGGCCGGTCTTGTCACCAATCGTGACGATGGTTTTGAAAACGCAATCGGGATCGAGCCCCAAAACTTCCGCGGCATGGACGCCGGAAAGGTCGTCCTCGCTGTACTCGTAAGATTTCGTCTCATAAGAAATTTTAGCGGTATCCAAAATCCGCATAACATTCGTCTTCTTTTCCTTACCCATATTATTCCCTCCTACTTTTTGTTCTTTATCTCTATCAGCAGAAACCAATCCACCTCAAACGCGCCAAAGCCAAGAAAAGAAACAGCCCAGCCCCTCATCTCTAATAGCAGAAACCGATTCATATCAAAAGCGCCAAAAGAAAAGCAAGAAACAGCTCGGCTTCTCATCTCTATCACTGGCAAGCTATCCACCTCAAACGCCGCCAAAGTGAAAAAAGAAACAGCCCAGCCCCTCATTTCTATCATCAGCAAGCCATCCACCTCAAACGCCGCCAAAAGCCAAGAAAAGAAACCGCCCAGCATCTCATCTCTAACAGCAGAAACCATTCCACATCAAATGCCGCCAAAGCAGAGAAAAGAAATAGCTCAGCCCCTTTCTCTATCAGCCTACGCACCGGACGATTTTTTGTCAAGAGAAAAATGTTTTTCCCTATGTGGTACAATGTTGCATATGAGAATATAAAAAATAATTACAAATTTTATTTGGGGAAGAAATCGTTTGTATGTTTGAATTTGCGGGGCACGTGGCGCGGCTTTGGGCAATTTTGACGGCGGTGCTGTTTGCCGTATCGTTTTGGTTCGTTTGGATTTTCGGCGCCGCCGGCGGTTGGAATGCGGAGCTTTCGTGGCTGCTGTTTCTTTTTGCGGCGCAATTCGCGTTTGCGGGCGCGGTCTTTGTGCAAAAGAGAGAGCGGACGGCCGGTGTGTCGCTTTTGGCGATGCTGGCGCTTCTTTTGGCGTGCGCGCTCGTCGTGCCGTATCTGGCGACGTCCGTTTCTTTGGACGCCATCAATATGGGAGAAACGCTCTCGGAGGTCGCTTTGGCGTGGGGCATTCTGGCGTCGGGGCTTTCTCTCGGCTGGCTGCTTCCGCGTCTTTGGCGGCGGGCGTGGCGCGTCGTTTTCGCGGCGGCTGTCCTGTTGTACGTGCTGGTTCGCTTCGTGTACATCGGATATTTCGAAGTGTCCGGGGCGCTGGTGTCCGACAATATGCTACTGGCTTTGGCGCAGACGAATGCAGAGGAAACGCGGGAATTTATAGAAACGACGCTGTCGTACTCATCGATTGCTTTCGGCGTGGTCTTGCTGCTGGGGCTGGCGTATTTCTTTTTTCGCCTGTCGGTGCATTGTTTCGCCAATCCGTTTCGCTTGGCGGCCGAGGAGAAGGTATTTCTCGGTTTCTTCGTGGCGCTGAATCTTTTCTGCACGGGATTGGCGGCTTCGGGGACGCTGTTTTCGACGGTGGTGTGGAAAGCGCGGGAAACGCTCCTGAGTTTCTGCGAATACCAAATCATTGTCTCGGATCATCGGAGCCGAAAAATCAAGGATCCGGCAATTTTGGAGAAATTAGAAGCGGTGCCGGACGGGGTGTACGTTTTGATTATCGGGGAATCGCTGAATCGCGACCATATGAATGTGTACGGATATCCCCGCGAGAATACGCCGTTTCAATCGGCGGCGGCTTGGGATTATCATTTCACATTTTTCGACCGGGCGTACGCTTGCTACACGCAGACGGTGCACGTCTTGACGTACGCGCTGACGGAAAAGAATCAATACAATGATATGCGGCTTTCGGATGCGTTTTCGCTGGTGGATATGGCGCGGGCGGCCGGGTTTCATACGACGTGGATTTCCAACCAGTCGCGCTACGGCGTGTGGGATACGCCGGTGGGGGCAATCGGCTCGGTTTGCGACGATCAATATTGGGTGAATGAGTACATCGGGACGAAGGTCATCACGAAGGATTACGACGAGGCGCTGGTGCCGTATCTGGAAAAGGTGGATCCGGAGAATCGCCGGCAGCTCATTATCGTGCATTTGATGGGGAGCCATATCAGCTATTGGGATCGGTATCCGAAAGAATATTATCGCTATCCTTTCGATTGTGGGCGGCAACGGACGAAGGAAGAAATCATGACGGACGAGTATGACAATACGGTGTATTACAATGATGAAGTGCTTCGCCGCCTGACGGAGGTCGCGGTGGACGAGCTCGATGCGGACGGGATTTTGTATTTCTCGGATCACGGCGACAAGGTTTGCGAGCGGCCGGGGCACAATGCGGATATGTTTGATTTCGCGATGGTGCACGTCCCACTTTGGACGTACACGTCGGACCGGTACATCGCGATGCATCCGGAAACGTACGAGATGATGCGCGTGCGGCGCCACACGGCTTTCACGAATGATATGATTTACGACACGATGCTGGGATTCATGGGCATCGACGCGGTGCATTACGATCCCGGTTGCGATTTGTTCGGCGCTTTCGATAAATTGCCGGGGATGCTGATGACGATGCATGGAAATATCTGGCTCGACAAGGATGAAGAGGGCTTGGGCGATTGGGAAGGGAAACTGGCGGAGCTGCGCTTCCCGGAAGATGAATGAGAAAATTTGATGAAACGGGCGCCTTTTGCTGTTTCCGTTTCCTTTGGCAAAATGATATGTATTTATAAAATAAGGAGTTACGATGCGTCTTCGCAGAAAAGCTTGGATTGATGAGGCCATTTTACAATACCGGGACATTTTGTCTTTGGACGTGCCGGAGGGAATCGCCGGGCATTGGCGGGAATTGTTTCCGCATCCGGAGCGGCCACTGTACGTAGAGCTGGGGACGGGGAAAGGGCAATTCATTTCCCGGATGGCGGCGATGCGGCCGGATGTGAATTTCGTCGGCATCGAGCGGGAGAAAGGCGTCATTTATTATGCCGCGAAAAAAACGGCGGAATCGGAGACGCCGCTGTCCAATGTCCACCTGCTCCTCGTGGACGCCAAAGAATTGGAAACCATTTTCGCGCCGGGCGAGATAGACGGGCTCTTCTTGAATTTTTCCGATCCCTGGCCGAAGGCGCGTCATTACAAACGCCGCCTCACGTACCGAGAAAATCTGGATCAGTACGCGCGGCTCCTGGCCAAGGGCGGGAAATTGGTTTTCAAGACGGACAATCGCGGTCTCTTCGCCTTTACCGTGGAAGAATTGGCGGCGCGCCGCTGGCGGATTTCCTCGCTCACCTTGGATTTGCACGCGCACCCCGCCGCCGGGGACGCCATGACGGAGTATGAAGAGAAATTTTCAAAGAAGGGAAATCGGATATGTCGTCTTATGGCCGAGAAACCGGAACCGTGAAGAATTCCACCGTGCTCTTGCGTTGCTTCTTCCTCATCGTCGTCGTGCTCGTCGCAATCGGCTGCTTCAACGTGTCCAGCACGACGGCCTACATGAATATGGAAGAGGGCGCGAGCTCGTACCAGACCATCGCGAAACATTTCGGGATGCTCGCGGGCGGCCTTTTCATCATGGCCTTCGTCGCGACGCCTTTCGGATTTTCTTTCGTCAAGAGCCGCGCGGGATTGTGGCTCTTGGGCGCGGGGACGCTCTTTCTGCTATTCCTCGTGCCGCTCGCCGGGCAAGAAGTCAATGGGGCGCGGCGCTGGATCAATCTGGGCGCTTTTTCCTTCCAGCCGTCGGAGCTGGCGAAAATCGCGGCGATTCTCTTGGCGTCCGAACAGCTGACATCGCGGATATTGAGCGGAAAAGAAAGCACCCTGGTCTTGGGTTTCCTGCAAAAAATCTTGGGGACGCGACCGGAGGAAACGTGGGGAGAAATCCTGACCAATTACGGCCCCCTGTTTTTGCCGCTCATCTATGCGGCATTTGTCCTCTTCCAGCCGGATATGGGGACGGCGGTTTTGATTTTGATGTTTCCCGTATTTCTGTATTTCTTTTCGGAAACGCCGCAGACGATTCGCCGCGACGTCATTTTGACCGGCGTCGTGGCGCTCGTCCTGCTCTTGCTGCTCGCCGTCTTCGAGCCGTACCGAATGCAGCGCTTCACCGCCTTTTTGTACTACGAGCAGCATCCCGAGGACATCGGCTACCAGACATTGCAGAGCCTCATCGCGGTGGGATCCGGCGGACTTTTCGGGCAGGGTGCCGGAAACGGTTTCGGAAAATTTTACTATCTCCCGGAGCAACACACGGATTTTGCCTTTGCCATCTGGTGTCAGGAATGGGGATTCTTCCCGGCGGCCATTGTCGTTCTCCTCTTTTTGGCGCTCCTTTTCGTCGGCTTCAAATTGGGCGCGCGGATGCGGGAAATACGCGGCGCGCTCATCGTCTACGGCTGCTCGCTCTTGATCGGCGTGCAGGGGATTTTGAATATCGCGATGGTGCTCGGCTGTTTCCCCGTCACCGGCGTGCCGCTTCCCTTCATCAGCTACGGCGGGACGGCGCTTTGGACGAATCTGGCGGCGGTGGGACTCATCATCGGCGCCGTGCGGGAGAACGATAAAAAAGAGCAGACACGCGAGGAAACGGCGGACGATTGGCAGCCGCGGCGCAAACTTTCCGATGTGGCCGGCGGGACATTTCACGTGTCATGACGGAGCTGTGCGATGCGAACCATTGATTTTGTGAGCACACCGGACGAAGCGGGCGCCGTGGCGGCGGAAGGACTCCGGCAGGGCAGGGAAGGGGCGGTCATCGTGCGCCTTCCGGCAGCGGATTTGGTTTCCTTTTACGGGAAACGTTGCGAGACCGTGCTCGTCACGCCACACGACGCGGCGATTCCCTTGGATGCGAAAGGAATTTTTTTGACGGAAGAAACGAAAGAAAAGCTACGGCTTTTGTATGAAACGGCGCTCCTTCTGTACGCGGGCGGCGGCGCGAAAACCATTTTGGAGGCAGCGGATCGGATGCGAACCATTTTCCGGAAAGGGCGGCTATGACGAAAATCAAAATTTGCGGATTGACGTCCGTCGAAGAAGCGGTAGCGGCCAATGCGGCGCACCCGGATTTTGTAGGCGTCGTCTTCGATGCCGGTCGTCATTTCGTTTCGGATACGACCGCGGCGGCCATCCGACGGAAACTTTCCCCCGAGATTCCCGTCGTCGGCGTCTTTGCCAATGACCATCCGCGTCACATCATCGACCTCGTCCGCGCCGGCACGATCCAATATGTCCAGCTCCACGGTGAAGAAACGGAAAGCTATCTTTTGTCCCTCAAAAAAGAAATTTCCGTGCCCTTCATCCGCGTCGTTTCCGTCAAAACGGGAAAAGAAGTGGAAAAAGCAAGCGAAACGGCGGCCGAATTTCTCCTTTTAGACAACGGCCGCGGCGGCACAGGCTGCGCCTTCGATTGGACACGGATTCCCCCGGTCAGGAAACCATGGTTCCTCGCCGGCGGCATCGGTCTGACGAATATAAAAAAAGCCCTCTCGTACCATCCGTACGCGGTGGATATTTCGACCGGCGCGGAAACGAATGGAAGAAAGGACCCAGAGAAAATGAAACGGCTGGTGGAGATGGTACGGGGGAATTGAGGGAAGAGAGGCCGGGCGAAATCGTTTTTGGCTTTGCGGCATTTGAGATGAAAAATTTTTCTGCTGATAGGGAAGAGGGAAGAGAGGCGCGGCTGTTG
>CAVHDO010000097.1:3924-6345 GCA_963634795.1 Oscillospiraceae bacterium | reverse complement strand
ACGTCACCGATACGCGAAACTTTTACATCATGACGCATTCTTACCACGCAAGGCCACGAGACGCGTCGGCGCCCCTCGGCGCTTTGCTTTTTCGGAAATGACGGCGCGAGCCTCGGCGAATTTTGCACAGGCGGGCCTCCTTGCGCGTTGCTTTGCTGCTCGAAAACAAAACAAATCGAGAATAGTGTTATTTTAATTGGCAGAAGTATGTTTTATGGCATACTTTACTTTTTTTGTCACCAACAATAGTATTAAAAACAAATAAAAGGTGATACAATAAAATATAAATATCTTTTTTTGCAAGAGGAGGATGCGCGATGTTTTGTCGAAATTGCGGAAAAGAATTATCGGAAGGATTTGAATTTTGTCCGGCGTGCGGCGCCAAAGTTGCGGAAACGAAAGCGGCATTCGGAAGGGAGCAGACAGCAATGAAAAAGGAAGAAACCATTCAAGAGAAATATTTTTGTTTTCACGGACGTTTGAATCGGAAACGTTACATTTTGCGCAGCCTTGTCGTGGGCATTGTCAGCGGATTTTTGGCCGGACTCTTCACCGCATTGATGGGAGATCCCGGAATGGCGTTCGTGGTTTCCGGATTGTTTTCCGTCGCCGGCTTTGCGGCGGAAATTTCTCTGGTCGTGCGCCGTCTGCACGATTTGAATCACACCGGCCTCCTCTGGCTCCTCTCCTTCATCCCCGTCATCAATTTCTTCCTGGCCATCTATCTCCTTTTCTTCAAAGGCACAGAAGGCGAAAACCAATACGGCCCCGACCCTTTGGCAAGATAAAGCCAAGCACGCCAACCTGTGCACTGTGTACTGTGCACTGTGCACTTTCCTCCCGCCTGCCGAAAAAGGAAATCCACAATCAAGCCGGGCCTCTCTTCCCTCTTCCCTATCAGCAGAAAGCTTTTCGCCACAAACGCAAAAAAAGGAAATAAAAAGAAAGCAGAGCCCCTCTTCCCTTTTATTTTCCCCTTGCAATGCGCCGCCGTTTCCTGTATACTATACGCGTTCCGACGTAGGGTCGGGATACTTCCTGGCCCCCGGAGAGCGGGGGACTTAAGTCCGAAAAGGAGGCGATTGTATGAGCAAGAAGTATGAAGTCATGTTCATCGTGGACGTGGCGAATGAAGAAGTCATTCGCGGCGCGGTCGACCTGGTCAAGCAGACGATTGCAAAAATCGGAGGCACCGTCGACAAGGAAGATGAATGGGGCAAGCGTGAGCTCGCTTACGAAGTGAAGCATCAGAAAGAAGGCTACTATGTAGTCATCGACTTCACCGCGGAGCCGGCAGCCATCAAAGAGCTTGACCGCATTATCAAGATTCACGAAGAAATTATTCGTCATATCATTGTAAAATTGGACGAGAAATAAGGAGAACGGACGATGAATTCAGTACAGATTTTAGGAAACCTCACAAGAGATCCCCAGCTTCGCGCGACGAAGACCGGCAAATCGGTCGCCTCTTTCAGTGTCGCCGTGAGCCGCACCTTTGTGACGCCGCAGGGCGAGCAGCGCGAGATGACGGATTTCATCAATGTCGTCGCTTGGGGATATTTGGCGGATGCCGTGGGAAATCAGCTTCACAAAGGCAGCCGCGTTTTCGTGGAAGGGCGCTACACGTCAAGATCCTATGAGGGACAGGACGGCGTGAAACGCTATGTTACGGAAGTGATTGCCAATCTCATTGCGCAGCCGCTCGGCTACACTCGTCCGGTGCAGGCTCCGCAGGATACGGGATATACGGATGCGAGAGGCTACGGCACGCCGCAAACCGGTGAGGAGCCGTCTGACGGTTTCAGTCGTCCGCAGGGAAATTTCAGTCAGTTCGGATCGACAAAATCGGATGAAGATATTCCGTTTTGATCCGGTAGGAGGATACGGTCATGTTCAAGAAAGATAAAATCAGAAGACCGAGAAGAAAGGTCTGCCAGTGCTGCGTCGACAAAGTCGAGACCATTGACTACAAGGACGTGGCGGCGCTCCGTCATTTCGTGTCCGAACGCGGGAAAATTCTTCCGCGTCGCATCACGGGGACTTGCGCCAAGCATCAGCGCAAAATCAATCTGGCCATCAAGAGAGCCAGAGCGATTGCGCTCCTTCCTTTTAGTGCAGACTGAGGGAAATAATAAAAAAAAGCACTCCATGAGGGGGTGCTTTTTTATTTTGGCGCAAGTTGGAAGATGTCGTTTTTATAAATTTGGTTAAAAAATTATTTTTTCATACAAGTTGTCATTAGAGGGAGTTACTGAATGAGGCGTTTTGGAACATTACAACAAATTTATCGACTATGTTGGGATATTAAATTATTACTGTTGATTGTTTAGAAGGGCTTTAGGAAGAAAAAACAGTATTGCCGCAATTTTGTTTGGGACTTTTATTCTTGCAATTTTTTTTTTTTTTTGGGGGGGGGGGGGG
>CAVHDO010000097.1:0-3914 GCA_963634795.1 Oscillospiraceae bacterium | reverse complement strand
ATGCATTAACATTAGGTTAAAGTAAAAAGAAAAACATGACTCCAGCTACGATTCTTTTTTCTCATCTCTATCAGCAGAAAGGTTTCATCGCAAACGCCGCAAAAGAAAAGAAGAGCCAAGTCGGGCTCCTCTTCCCTCTTCCCTATCAGCAGAAAGTTTTTATCTCAAATGCCGCAAAAGAAAAGCACGAAAAATTCCGTGCCTCTCTTCCCTCTCACTTCCCCAATACTTCCTCTACCGCTTCTTTGCAGAGCGTGACGGCCTTGTCCAGGTCGTTTCTTTCGATATTGAGCGGGGGATTGAAATAGATGACGTCGCCCATGGGGCGGAGGACGAGGCCTTTTTGCATGGCTTGGCGGAAGATGTGCCAGCCGATGCGTTTCTTGCTGTCAAAGGGTTTCTTCGTCTTCGGGTCTTCGACGAGTTCGATGGCGTTGATGAGGCCGATGTGGCGGATTTCACCGACGTTTCTATGGTTTCCTAAAGCATTTTGCAGTTTCTCGTGGAGGTAGGCGCCGTTTTCTCGGACGGTTTCCAGAATGTTGTCGCGTTTCATAATTTTCAGCACGGCGAGGGCGACGGCGCAGGCCATGGGGTTTCCTGCGTAGGTGTGGCTGTGGACGAAGGCTTTGTGGGTGCCGTAGTCGTCGTAGAAGGCTTGGTAGACGGCGTCGGTGGTGACGGTGAGGGACATGGGCATGTAGCCGGCGGTGAGTCCTTTGGAGGTGCAGAGGATGTCGGGGGAGATGCCGGCGTGTTCGATGGCGAAGAGTTTTCCGGTGCGGCCGAAGCCGGCGGCGATTTCGTCGTCGATCAAAAGGACGCCGTATTCGTCGCAGAGGGCGCGGAGGCGGCGCAGGTATTCGGCGGGGTAGATGCGCATGCCGGCGGCGCCTTGGAGGATGGGCTCGACGATCATGGCCGCGGTCTCGGCGCCGTGGGCTCGGAAGGCGGCTTCGGCGCTTGCAAAGCATTCGATGTCGCAGTGGTCGCGGTCTTTTCCGTAGGGGCAACGATAGCAGTCGAGGCCTTCGAAGTGGATGTTTTGCATCAAAAGCGGATGGAAAATTTTGGCGTAGACGTCCATGGAGCCGACGGAGAGGGCGCCGATGGTTTCGCCGTGGTAGGATTCGGGAAGGCACATGAAACGGGTTTTCTCGGGGTGGCCTGTCTGGTATTGGTATTGGAAGGCCATTTTCATCGCGGCTTCGACGGCAGAGGACCCGTTGTCGTGGAAGGTGAATTTGGTGAGGCCGCCGGGGAGGAGGGCGGTGAGTTCGCGGGCGAGCTCGATGGCGGGTTTGTGGGTGAAGTTGGTGAAGATGACGTGCTCGAGTTCGTCGACTTGTTTCTTCAAGGCGTCGTTGATTTCGGGATTGGCGTGGCCGAGGAGGTTGCACCACCAGGAGGAGATGATGTCGAGGTAGGCTTTTCCGTCGGTGCCGTAGAGGTAGCTGCCTTTGGCGTGGTCAATGACGACGGGGGGAAAGATTTCGTTGTCTTTCATTTGCATGGCGGGATGCCAGATGTGTTCGGCGTCTTCTTTTTGCCAATCGATTTTGTTTTCCATGGTGAGTTCCTTTCAAATGTTTCCGAAACAATCGGCCAAAATTTTGGGTTCGCAGGAAAGGCTTGTGTCGCCGTCTCGGATTTTGGCGAGGACGGGGACGTGGGTGATTTCTTCGATCATGCGGACGTTGTCTTCTTCCATGAGGCCGCCGGTCCAGTGGTTGAGGAGTATGCCGTGGATGGGAAATTTCCGTGTGCGGATGTATTCGCAGGTGGTGACGACGTGGTTGATGGTGCCGAGGCCGGCGGCGGCGACGAGGAGGATGGGGAGTTTCAGCCAGGAAACGATGTCTTCGAGGTAGTAGGTGGCGGTCTCGTCGTGGCGGAGTGGGCAGACGATGCCGCCGGACCCTTCGACGGCGACGTAGGGATAGGCGGCGGTGACGCGCGCCCAGGCTTTCATGATTTCGTCTTTTTCGAGCGGATGGCCTTCGAGTCGGGCGGCGAGATGGGGGGAAACGGGGGTGCGGTAGAGATAGGAGAGCAATAGTTCTTCGGGCTCTCCGATATCGGCGAAGCGATTGACAAATCCGGCGTCGGATTCGGAAACAGACGGCGCGCCGCTCACGGCGGCTTTGTAGTAACCGGTGTCGTATCCGGCTTCGCGCAATGTTTTGATTAAAAGGGCGGTCACGTAGGTTTTGCCGATGTCGGTATCGGTGCCGGTGAGGAAGATGGCTTTGCTCATTTTTTTCTCCTTTTTTTATGGATCATGTACGATGAATTCGTACGGAACTCCTTACAGCTTCTTCATTTTCTTCCTTTTCCGGGAAAGAAAGGAAACGAAGCAAAAGAAGGAAATCGCCGCCAGGGCAAGACAGTTAGCAATTAGCAATTAGCAGTGAGCAGTTAAGCCCGGCTGTTTCATGCTTAGTTTTTGTGGCATTTGCGATTCTGGCTGTATAAAAAATGCGCGAAGCGCGTACCTGCACTGCTCACTGCTAACTACTCACTGCTCACTTTTGACGGCTCTAAGCTCGTAGCTGATGATGGCGTAAAAAGCAAGCTGCCTCCATTCAGTTTCCCAAAACATTCCGCAACCGTTTCGCCATGGACGCGGCCAAAATGCAGAGGCAGAGGTCTCCGGGGACGGCGAGGAGGAAGCAGTAGAGGACGAGCGGCCAGATACCGATGGGCGTTTCCAGATAGAAACGGTTGATGATGTACACATAGGCCATGCCGAAAAGATAGACGACGAGGAGCCCGGCAAGGGAGGCGCGGAGGGCTTTGGCGAAGGTGAGCGGGCCTTCGGAGAGTTTCCCTGTCAGCCAGGCGCCGGCGACGAAGCCGATGAGATAGCCGAATGTGGGCTGGAAAATATACGCGGGCCCGCCGCCTTCGGTGAAAACGGGAACGCCGGCCAGGCCCAGAAGGACGTAGAGCGCGACGGAAAACGCGCCGTTTCGTCTGCCGAGAAGCAGCCCGGCAAGCGTGGTGAAAAGGAGCTGGAGCGTGAAAGGACACACGGGCACCGGCACGCGGATAAAGGCGCCGATGGCGATGAGCGCGGTGAAAAGTCCGAACAGCACGAGTTCTTTCGCCCCGCGTTCGCCACGAGCGGCGATGTTTTCTTTTGTCATGAAATTTCCCTCCGATTGTTTATTTTGGAAATACAAGTAAGTCGACAAAATCATTATATGATAACGGGATAGGAAATGCAAGATTGACAATGAGAAAGGGAAGAGAGGCGATGCTGTTTTTTGTTTTGCTTTTTGTGGCGTTTGAGATGGGAATTTTTTGGCTGATAGGGAAGAGGGAAGAGGGAAGGAGGCAAAACCTTTTTGTTCTTGACCTTTGGCGGCGTTTGAGGCGATGGCCGTGGCAAGATAGAGATGGGAGGCGGAGCTTTTTCTTGCTAGGTTTTTGTGGCGTTTGATGTAAAAACCTTTTTGGTGATAGAGATGAGAGATGAGGAGCCGGGCTGTTTCTTGATTGGCTTTTTGTGGCGTTTGATATATAAAAAACTTTCTGCTGATAGAGATGAGGAAAGCGGTGGCGCTTTGCGCGATTTTTATAAAAACAAATGCGGCCGGAGGCCGCTACAAATTAAGCCTTCCTTTGGAGGAAGGTGCCTCCGGAGGAGGCGGATGATGGGACGCCGAAGGCGCAATACAAAAATGTCGCGAAGCGACACCGCTTTTGCTCCAGGCTCCAAGCTCTCGGCTCCTGGCTATCTTGCGTCTGAGCAAAAAAGCCAAGCACGCCAACCTGTGCACTGTGCATTGTGTACTGTGCACTTTTCCGAAGAGCAGCACAAAAAATGAGCTCCTTACCTAAGAAGCTCTTTTCGGTACTTATCGTACACAAAATAGAGTCCCGGTTCTCTCACTCCGTCCGCTAAAACT
>CAVHDO010000096.1:0-6452 GCA_963634795.1 Oscillospiraceae bacterium | reverse complement strand
ACGAAGCTCAAAAATCTGTCGAATATTACGTCCGACGGGAAGGATGTCATTCGCGAGCTTTCGAAGAGTGCTGTCAAAGTCGGCGCGGGGGACAATGTTTCCGTCAAAACGAGTAAAGATGATGATGGAAATATCACGTATACCGTGTCGGCGGATTTGAAGAATTCGAAGGAATTGTTTGGGAAGGTCGATAACGATGCGTCCAACATCGGCGCCAATCTGAAAGGCAGCGACGGAGTGAGCGCCGCGACGAAAGCGGAGCAAAAAGCGAATCTGGATGCTTGGGGCGCCGCTCTCGGCACTGGCACGGTCGCTCAAGATTCCTCGCAGCTCATTACCGGGGCGACGCTGTATAGTGAAGTGCGTCCGACGAGTAACGGAACCTATGTGAAGACCGGAGAGAGCACGGCAACCAATCTCAGTGCTCTGGATACGCAGGTAGCAAAGAATGCGACCAATATTTCCAATCTGGGTACACGCGTGACCAGTATCGAGAGCACGATAGGCGGCATTGGCGACCAGATTGCGGGGACGAAAGTGGACGGGAGCGAAATCACCCTTTCGAAGGCAAATAAGACGGCGACAGTCAATCATGTGGACGGCACCAAAGCTTTCTCCATCACCATCGAAGGTCTCGGTGAAGGCGGCGCGACCTACACGAAGGGAGACGGGATCGAAATCAGTGAGGACAACAAGATTTCCGTGAAAGTCGGCGATGACCTCACCGTGAGTGAAAATGGTATTTCCGTCAAGAAAGACGGGACTGTCGCCAGCGGGAGCACGGGTCTCGTGACTGGCGGCACGGTCTATACCGCGATTGCGGAAAAGGCCGGCGATACGACGAAACTTTCGGCGGCGGGTCTCGGAGACAATCTCACGGATAGCGTCCTGAATGTGAATGACAAAGTCGGCACGCTCTCTCAAGACATCAGTAAAGTCGGCGCTGGGGCGGCAGCTTTGGCGGCTCTCCGTCCGGAAGGCTTCGACCCAGGCGACAAGTGGAGCTTCGCTGTGGGCTACGGCCACTACAAGAGTGCGAATGCCGGTGCGCTTGGTGCTTTCTATAAGCCGAATCCCGATACGACGATTTCGATTGGCGGGACGATCGGAAACGGGGATCCCATGATGAATGCAGGGCTTTCCTTCAAGCTCGGGACGCGCGGGAAAGGTGCGGGCATTTATCAATCCAATAGGGAACTCGTGCAGGAAGTGAGCAATCTTCGTGCTGACACGACGGCGCTCAAAGAAAGTGACTGGGCTCAAAATGATCAAATCGCGGCTCAAGCCAGACGAATCGCGATGCTGGAGGCGGAAAATGCCAGAATCAAGCAGCAAGTCGCAGTGATTCTTTCTCAGATGGAACTGTCGAATCAAGTGGCGAAATCTGCTACGCGGTAACGCAGGGCGGATTTCCCCCATCCGGCTTCCATATATTTTCCAACGTCGGAAACGGCAACGAAAAGGAGGCAGACCTTTGAGATCTACCTCTTTTTTGTGTGGAAAAAACAGAATTGAGAATTGAGGGGCGCGATTGATTTCTATTTTAAATTTTGCGGCGTTTTTTATGAGTGCGTCCGCAAGAAAGGATGGAGGAAAAGCGGAAGGGATTTTGTTGTATTAAAAAAAATCGCGCGAAGCGCGCACAACTTAAGCCTTCCTGTTCCCCTTATTTCTATCAGCAGAAAGCTTTTGATTTCAAACGCCTCAAAGCCAAAAGCGTATCCGTTATGCCTCTCAAACCTCAATTCTGGTTTTATGATGGGACGCCGAAGGCGCATATAAAAATGTCGCGAAGCGACACCGTTTAAGCCTTCCTTTGGAGGAAGGTGGCGCGAAGCGTCGGATGATGGGACGCCGAAGGCGCATACAAAAATCGCGCGAAGCGCTTCTGCTTAAAAACTAATAGCCAACAGTTAACAACTATCTCGGGTCTGCTGCAAAAGAAAGGCAAGAAACAGCTCGGCCTCTCTTCCCTTTCCTTTTATGTTACAATAAAGGAAAAAGTTTTTTATTCGGAGGCAACGATGACGGATTCTTTTGTGCATTTGCACGTGCATACGGAGTACAGCCTTTTCGACGGCATTTGTCGGATTCCCGATTTGGTTTCCTATGTGAAATCGCTCGGGCAGGACGCGCTTGCCATCACGGATCACGGCGTGATGTACGGGGCGGTGTATCTTTATAAAGAATGCATGAAACAGGGGCTCAAGCCGATCATCGGTTGCGAGGTATATGTCACGCGCGGCAGTCGTTTCGACAAGAGCGGCGAGCGGGAATCGCTGGGACATTTGGTGCTCTTGGCGGAGACGGACGAAGGGTACCGGAATCTGGTGAAAATTTGCTCGAAGGGCTGGACGGAAGGATTTTACAGGAAACCGCGCGTGGATCACGACGTGCTGGTGCGCTATCACGAGGGAATCATCGCGATGTCGGCGTGCGTGGCGGGGGAGCTGCCGCAAGCGATTCTGGCGGGAGACGAGGAAGAGGCGCGGCGCGTCATCGAATTTTATAGGGACACTTTCGGCAAGGACAATTATTTCATCGAGCTGCAAAATCACGGGCTTTCGGAGGAAGCGGCGGTGCGGCCGGTCTTGGCGCGATTGGCGAAAGAGTATGACATCGGGCTCGTCGCGACGCAGGATTTTCATTATGTCCGGCGGGAGGATGCGCCGTCGCAGGAAATCAAGCTCTGTATTTCCACGGGGAAAAATCTGGACGACCCGGATCATTTCCGTTTTGCGAATGACGAATTTTATTGCAAGAGCGGCGATGAGATGCGTGCGCTCTTGGGCGAATTTCCGGGTGCGATAGAAAATACGAGAAAAATTGCGGATCGCTGCCGGGTGACTTTTCGTTTCGGCGAGCATAAGCTGCCGTCGTTTGCGGTGCCGGAAGGGGAGACGGCGCAATCGTATTTGCGGAAACTGTGCGAGGCGGCGCTTCCCGAGCGATACAAAGAAGTGACGGACGAGGTGCGAAATCGGCTTTCCTACGAGCTGTCCGTCATTGACAGCATGGGATTTTCCGATTATTTCCTCATTGTCATGGATTTCATTCATTACGCGAAATCGCATGGGATTCCCATCGGGCCGGGGCGCGGCAGTGCGGCGGGGAGCATCGTGTCGTATTTGCTGCACATCACGGAGCTCGACCCGCTGCGTTTCGATTTGCTCTTTGAACGCTTTCTGAATCCGGAGCGCGTGTCCATGCCGGATATCGACACGGATTTGTGCTATCGCGGGCGCGCGCGCGTCATTCAATATTTGGCGCAGAAATACGGCGAGGATCATGTGGCACAGATCATCACTTTCGGCACGCTGGCGGCGCGGGCGGTGATCCGGGATGTCGGGCGCGTCATGGGGATGCCGATTCGTGAGGTGGACGCCATCGCGAAGACGGTGCCGGCGGGCCCGGGCGTGACGCTGCAGAAAACATTGGAAACGTCGCGGGAATTCAAATCGATGTACGAAAACGACGAGAAGGTTCGGAAACTCATCGATCACAGCTTGAAATTGGAAGGACTCTCGCGGCAATCGGGGACGCACGCGGCGGGCGTCGTTATCTGTTCGTCTCCGGTGGACGATTATGTGCCGATACAGCTGACGCAGGACGGTTTCTTCCAGACGCAATACGAAAAAGATTTGGATGAGGAGCTGGGGCTTCTCAAAATGGATTTGCTCGGCTTGCGCAATCTCACGGTCATTCACGACGCGGTGGATATGATTCGCGAAAATCACGGGATTTTTCTCGACATGGAAGCGCTGCCGAATCGGGACGAGGCGACGTGTGCGATGCTGTGCGCGGGGGACACGGTCGGTGTTTTCCAGTCGGAATCGTCCGGTTTCACGAGTCTTTTGATGCAGCTCGCGCCGGAATGTTTCGAGGATTTGATTCCGATGGTGGCGCTGTATCGCCCGGGACCTTTGGGCAGCGGCATGGCGGAAGATTTCATCAATCGCAAGCACGGGCGCATTCCCGTGGAGTATCCGCATCCGATGTTGGCGCCGATTTTGCAGGAAACATACGGCGTGATTCTCTATCAGGAACAGGTCATGCGCATCGCGTCCGTCATGGGCGGATTCAGTCTGGGGCAGGCCGATTTGTTGCGGCGCGCGATGGGACACAAAGAGCCGGAAATTCTGCAAAAGCAGCGGGATTTATTTGTCGGCGGCGCGGTGAAAAACGGCGTGGAAAAGGAAACGGCGGATTATGTCTTTGATTTGATGGTGCATTTCGCCGGATACGGTTTCAACAAATCGCATTCTGTCTGCTACGGGTGGATTGCATGGCAGACGGCGTATCTCAAAGCGCATTATCGCGCGGAATTTATGGCGGCGATGATGAGCGGTTACAGCGGGGATCGCGCGAAAGTCGGGCGGTATCTGGACGACAGCCGCCGCCACGGCGTTCCCATTTTGGCGCCGCATATCAATCGGAGTCTCGCGGAATTTACTGCGCGGGAGGGCGCGATTCTTTTCGGGCTCTCCGGCGTGCAGAATGTGGGGGATATGGCCGTCGAAGCAATCATTTCCGCGCGGGAAAAAGAAGGCCCGTTTCTTTCGCTCACGGATTTTTTGGAGCGCGTGGATACGAGGACATTGAACAGCCGCGCGGTGGAAAGTCTGATTCGTTGCGGCGCGCTGGACGGTTTCGGGCACAATCGGCAGGAACTTTTGGCCGTGCTGCCCAAAGCGCTGTCGCTCGCCGGATCGAGACGGCAGGACCGCGAATCGGGGCAAGTTTCCTTATTCGGCGAAGCGATTGAGGCCGAGACGCTGCAGTACCCGTCTCTTCCCGATGTACCGATGGCGGAAAAATTGCACTGGGAGAAAGAAATTTTGGGTTTCTACATCAGCGGCAATCCTTTGGACGATTATCGCGAGCAGATGAAGCAATGCACGCCGATTGATGAACTTTTACAGAATTCTGTTGAATACGACGGGAAACTGGTCTCCGTGGGCGGTAGCGCTGGCACGCTCAAAAAAATGGTGACGAAAAAGGGTCAGGCGATGGGGCGTCTTTTCATAGAGGACTATACGGGAAATATCGAGCTCGTCATTTTTCCGCAAGCGTGGGAGCGATGCCGCGATGTGATCGCTAAGCCGGATGTCGTCCTTTATGCGCGTGGCCGCGTGCAGGCCGATGAGCGGGAAGTACGCATTTTGGCAGACGATATTTTGCCGCTCGCGCAGGCGGGTAAAATCGTGGCGCGCGAGGTGCATCTTTACGTGGACGCTCGGCACGAGACGGATGCCGTTTCTCAAAAATTGTCGGATATTTTGGCGGCGCATCACGGCGGCACGCCCGTCGTCCTGCATTTGGCGAGCCAATCGCAACCGATTCGCATGAAGCCGGAGTACGAGCTCAGCCTGACGGAGACGGCGCGGCGCGAACTCGTGGCGCTCTTGGGCGCGCGCGGCGTGGAAGTGAGGAGATAGCATGGAAATGAAAATGGATATCTACGCGGCGACGCTGGCGTATGCGGCGGGCGTGGGCGCGAAACGGCTGCGCGCGCTGATGGATGTCTTCGGCGGCGCCAAAGCGCTCTGGGAGACGGAGGCCGACGCGATTCGCAAGTCCGGATTTTTGGGAAACGGGAAAACGCTCGAAACATTTCTGGAAATTCGCCGTGAAATGCATCCTGAAGAAGTCGGGGAAAAAATGCGGAGGCTGGGCATCGGCTGTCTCACGCCGCAAGATGACGGCTATCCGCCGCTCTTGAAGGAAACGTCGAATCCGCCGGCTGTGCTTTTCTACAAAGGCGCGTTGCCGGATTACGAGAAAACGGTGGCGGTCGTCGGCGCGCGGAAAGCGACAACGTACGGGATCGGCGCGGCAAAAAATATCGCCGAGGCGCTCTCGCGAAAAGGCGTCGTGATTGTCTCCGGCGGTGCGCGCGGGATTGATACGGCCTCGCACGAAGGCTGCATGGCGGGCGGCGCGCCGACGGTGGCCGTTTTCGCTTGCGGGCTCGATGTGACCTATCCGCCGGAAAACAGAAATTTATTTTTGCAAATCGTGGAAGCGGGCGGCACGCTTCTCTCCGAATATCCGCCGGGCACGCGTCCCCTCGGTCGCCAGTTTCCCGCGCGAAACCGTATCATCGCCGGTATGAGTCGCGGTGTCCTCGTGACGGAGGCGGCCATCCGAAGCGGCTCCCTCATCACGGCGGATTTCGCGCTCGAAGAGGGACGCGACGTCTTCTCCGTCCCGGGCAGCATCCTCTGGCCGATGAGTCAGGGCACGAATCATCTTATCAGAAACGGCGCCATCTGCACGACCGGCGCGGAAGATATTTTATCGGAATACGGCTGGGATGAGACGGAAGGAAACGTGACGGAAACGACGCTCCCGCTCCTTTCGGCGGAAGAAGAAATGGTGTATCGTTTCTGCACGACAGCCGCCACCGTCTCCGCCGAAGACATCCTCGTCCAAAGCGGCCTGTCCCTCCC
>CAVHDO010000095.1:0-6483 GCA_963634795.1 Oscillospiraceae bacterium | reverse complement strand
CGATGGGTGCCGGCCGGGCATTGGAATATATGGATTATCTGCGGGACAGCATGGGAGAATTGCGGTGAAGAAAAGTTTTGACAGGATTGAAAAGCTGGTTTTCTTTCCCTTTTTGGCTTTGAGTAAAGATTGAAAGTGAAAATAAAAATCGCCGTTCTTAGAGGAATAACTCTTTTCGATGCAAGTGGCCATCTTACTTCTGTTACTTTATAGCGTATGTTAAACTGTTACTCGTATTCATTATTCCTAATTATCTGTAAACAGGTTTGTAAAATTCAGCGTCTATTGTCTGTTTGTTTTGCCCTCTTTTAACCAGTTATCGATAATAAGATTTTATGTTTTTTGTAACATACTATTATAATACCTACGGATCATGATGTATTGTCATGAAGTTTCTATTGACATTTTTAAAAGAGAGGGGTAAAATATTTCTCGCGAGACTTGTCCGGAGACCACTAGCCCCGGAGGATGGATGGGATCTTGCATTCCGATTTTTTCAGGAGGAAAGAGAATGAAAGATACGTTTATGGCCAATTCGAGCAATATCACTCGGAAATGGTACATTGTCGATGCCGAAGGCAAGACGCTCGGGCGTCTGGCCGCCAGCGTGGCGGAAGTCCTTCGGGGAAAGAATAAAGTCACGTTCACGCCGCATGTCGATACGGGTGATTACGTCATCGTGATCAATGCGGACAAGGTCGTCCTGACCGGCAAGAAACTCACGGACAAGATTTATTTCCGTTATACCGGTTATGTCGGCGGGGATCGCTACACGAAAGCCGGCGATATGCTGAAATACAAGCCGGTGAAAATGGTCGAGCACGCCATCCGCGGGATGCTTCCGAAGAACAAGCTCGGCGATCAGATGTACAGAAAACTTCATGTGTATGCAGGAAACGAGCATCCGCACGCGGCGCAGCAGCCCGAAGTGCTGACGTTTGATATTCGCTGAGATCGGAAAGGAAGGTAAACCATGGCAGAAGTTACTTACTACGGCACCGGCCGCAGAAAAACATCCGTTGCCAGAGTCCGTCTGGTTCCGGGTCAGGGAAATGTTACAATCAATGGGCGCTCGCTCAATGATTATTTCGATTTGAAGACGCTGGAGCTCATCATTAAGCAGCCGCTCGAACTCACGGGGACGACGGCGGCTTACGACGTCATCGCCAATGTCAAAGGCGGCGGACGTACGGGCCAGGCGGGCGCGATTCGTCACGGCATCAGCCGTGCGCTGTTGGAAGTGGACGAAGATTACAGGAAGCCGCTGAAGAGCGCCGGTTTCCTCACGCGCGATCCGCGTATGAAGGAACGTAAGAAATACGGTCTCAAGAAAGCACGCAGAGCGAGCCAGTTCTCGAAGCGTTAATCCAAACGAAGAGATGTGTGGAAATGTTCGCACATCTTTTTTTGTGCGCGAATTTCCGTAATTGAGAATATATAAAGAAATGTCACGAAGAATTTTGAAAACCATAATTGATTTTGTTTTGAAGAAATAGCTATGTCGCTTATTCCGTATTTCTATATTGACATGAAAAATAGGCGTCCTTATAATGAGGGCGAATTTTGAAAGGAGGAGCGGGCATGGACATTCAGAAATTGGTGGCGGCCGAGGAGGAATTGTTGGTTTCTTTGCGGCGGCATTTTCATGAACATCCGGAGCTTTCGGAGCAGGAATTCAAGACGCTGGAGTATATCGATGAGCGGCTGGACGCGTGGGGGATTCCGAATGCGGAGATTCCTTTCGGCGGGATTTTCGCGACGATTGACAGCGGAAAACCGGGGCGCACGATTTTGCTTCGCGCGGATATCGACGCGCTTCCCATCGAGGAGAGTCCGACGAATCTCGCGGGGCCGAAAATTTGCGTTTCCAAAAATCCGGGCGTGTCCCATGCTTGCGGACATGACGCACATACGGCGATGCTGCTTGTCACGGCGAAAATTTTGGCCGAGCACAAGGATGCGTGGTCGGGGAAAGTCATTTGCATGTTTGAGCAGGCCGAGGAAATGGGTGATCGCGGCATTCGCGACTTGCTGCCGTATCTGGAAACGAACGGGATTCACATCGATGCTTGTTACGGGACGCATATGAAATATTCTGTGCCGGCGGGAAAAATCGCGGTGATGCCGGGGAGCGTCATGGCGGGCGCAATGTTTTTCCTCGTCAAAATCAATGGGAAGAGCGGGCACGGATCGATGCCGCATTTGGCAAAAAATCCGATTGACGCCTTCACGACCTTTGATGGTGAATTGGCGTCGTATCGGATGCGCTCCGTCGCGCCGGATCATATGCTGACATATTCTTTCGGCATGGTGCGCGCGGGCGACACGCCGAATGTTATCCCCGAGACGCTGACATTTTCGGGGACAGCGCGTTTCTTTGACGATGAGGACGGGCTCACGTTTCGCAAAGAATTTCGTTGGATTTTGGCCTACGTCACGGAAATGCAGGGCATGACCGCGGAAATTTTGATCGATCATTATTTCCCGGTCACGGTGAATACGAAAGAATGCGCGGAGGCGGCGCGGACGGCCATCACGGAAGCGGCGGGCGATATTTTGGCGGAAACGGAGCCGTGGATGGCGACGGAAACGTTCGCGCTGACGGAAGCCATCTATCCCGGCGTTTTCACCTTCACGGGCATCCGAGACGAGGAAGCGGGTACGGGCGCGAATCATCACACGCCGGAATTTGACGTGCCGGACAAGTCGCTCACGGTCGGCGTCACGGCAGCGCTGGCGTATACGCTGTACATGCTGGAGCATATGCCGGAAATCAAAAGTTTCGAGAAACGGGATTTGTCGGAAATGCTGGCGATGATTGAATGAAAGGGAAGGGAACCAGAATATGATTGAGTCCATGGCGGCTCCGCAGGCGCGGGGGAAGAAATCGAATGATGTGATTTTCGGCGCATCGGCGGCGGCGAAGGCGGATATCGCGAAGAATGGGGGCGAGGTCGTGACCGATGCGACGATTGGCGCGATTTTGGATGAAGACGGGCGGCTCGTGTGTTTGCCGGTCGTCGAGGAAACGTATCGCGAGATTCCCATGACGGACATCATCGCGTATGCACCGGTGGCGGGGCTGCCGGCGTATTTGAAAGACGTCGAGGAATGCTGCTTTGAGGAATGGAGACCGAAGGGGTTCACGGCGGCCGTTTCCACTGCCGGCGGGACGGGCGCGCTGCATCACGTGATTCACAATTACAGCGAGCCGGGTGATGAGATTTTGACGGCGGATTGGTACTGGAGCGCGTACAAGACGCTTTGCGTGGACAATGGTCGGCATTTGCGTACCTTTCGGATGCTGGACGAGGCGGGGCGCTTCGACGTGGCGGATTTCACGCGGCAACTTTCGGCGATGGCGGAGAAACAGGCGCAACTCGTCGCGGTCATCAATACGCCCGCACACAATCCGACCGGCTATTCGCTGACGGACGGCGATTGGGACGACGTGCTTGATTTCCTGAAAACATTGGCGGAAGAGGGGAAACGCATCGTGCTCCTCGTCGATGTTTCCTATATCGATTACGCCGGCCCGGGCGCGAAGGAATTTTTCCGGAAATTGGAAGGACTTCCCGAAGAAATTTTGGTTGTGATTGCATTTAGCCTGTCGAAAAGTTTCACGCTGTACGGGCAACGCATCGGCGCGATGATTGCATTGTCGCCAAATGCGCGGATTGCCGAAGAATTTGCGGAAATCAATACGTACACGAATCGTGCGACGTGGTCGAACAATTGCCGCGGCGCGATGGAATGCCTCGTCCGTATCTGGGAGAATCCGGAAAAACGGGCGGCATGGAAATCGCAGCAGCAAGATTATTATCGGTTGATTCGGGAGCGCGCGGAGATTTTCATGAAAGAAGCAAAGGAAATCCATCTTCCGGTCCTGCCGTACCAAGCGGGCTATTTCATTTCCGTACCGCTGAAAAATTCCAAAGCGGTCTGTGAAACTTTGCATCGCGATCATATTTATTTGGTTCCGCTGGCGGCCGGAGCACGTCTCGCCGTCTGTGCCGTGCCGAAAAGGAAAATGCACGGCATCGCGGCGAAACTCAAAGCGGCGATGGAAGCGTGCGGGGAAATATGAATGAGGGAAGAGAGGCTGGGTTGTTTCTTGCAATGCTTTCGTGGCGTTTGCGATAAAAGCTTTTCAAATGACAGGGAAGAGGGAAGAGCGGTGAGGCGCCCGTTTAGTTTCTTCTTTTTTGTGGTGTTTGAGATGGAATTTTTTTGCAGATAGGAAGGTTTTTGATCTCGGATTGTTCATATGTGATAGAATAGAAAATCGAAATGAAGCCGCCCATTTCTTTTCATAATTTTATTTGACATCAATATATATTTCATGTACACTTCTCATATAAAGGAAACGGCGGCAGAGAAAGTGTCGCGCCATACCGGTTTTTGTGGAAAGGAACGGTTTCGTATGGAAAATATGATTCATTTGTTTCATGCGGGTGGCTGGATGATGTATCCGCTCGTGATTTGCTCGCTCATCGTCGTGGCGATTACCGTCGAGCGTTTCCGTTTCTATCGGGCGAATCGGTCGGATTTTGAGAAACTGGATGCGGAGATTCCGGAATTTTTGCATCGCGGGGACATCGAGGGGCTGAAAGCGGCGCTGGCGGCGGACGGCGGGAGTCCGGCGCGGGTGATTTTGCACGCGGCGAAGCAGTACGGCACAAAGGCGAGCCAGACGGCGCTGATTGAAGGGGCGGCGGCGCACGAAGCGGCGGGACTTCGTAATTATTTGAATTATTTGTCGGTGATTGTGACGCTCTCTCCGTTGATGGGACTCTTGGGGACGGTCATCGGGATGATCGGCTCTTTTGATGTGCTCTCGACGGCCGGCGGGCAACCTTTTGCCATCACGGGCGGCGTCGCGGAGGCTTTGGTCTGTACGGCGACGGGGCTCTTTGTGGCGATTTTGGCGATGATTGTGCATACGTATTTCGCGCAGCAGCTCGATCATGTCGTTTCCCAAATGGAGCAGCTCTCCGGTACGTATTTGTCGATTGTGGAAGGCGAAAAATCATGAAACTGCGGTCTCTTCGGGAGGACAGGGAGCCGAAACTCATGATCATTCCGATGATCGACATTATTTTTTTCCTTCTTGTCTTCTTTATGATGAGTATGCTGTCGATGGTGGTGCAGCGTTCGATTGATTTGTCCATGCCGAGCGCCGCGACGGCGAAAATTTCGGTGCACGAATCGGTGCCGGTCAGCATCACGTCGGACGGCTCCATTTATGTGGAACGCGAGAAAATCGCGCGCAAGGATTTCCGTCGCCGCATGGAAATCGAAAAGAGTCGCAATCCGGAGCTCAATGTGATTCTTCGGGCGGATGCGAAATCGGAGCATGAAGCGTTTGTGTATGTGCTGGATCAGGTCAAATCGGCCGGGATCAATCGCATCGGTATCGCGACGGAGTCCCGACTGGATGAAACGAAATAGCGGGGTGAGGGTATGAATACTTGGAAACCTCGCTGGGGAATGTCGTTCGGAATTTCGTTCCTGATACACTGCGTCGTTTTGTTCCTCGCCGGCTGCCTGATTGGTTTCTTTCCGTCGCCGAATGTGAAAAATGTCGTCGAGGTGGATTTGGTGGACATTGGCGGCGGGGGAGGCGGCGGCGGTCATCCGGGTCCGGAAGGCCCGGCGGTCTCGGCGCCGAAAGCGGAGAATGCCGCGCCGCCCGCAGAAGAGGAAACGCCGGATGCGGAGCCGATTCCCGATACGGCGCAAATGATTCGGCCGGATGAGAAACCGCCGGAGAAAACGGCGTCATCGCACACGACAAACACGCAAGGCGCCGAATCGTCTTCGGAGAGCACGGAAACGGGCGGCGGTGGCGGTACGGGAAACGGTATCGGCACGGGCGACGGCAGTGGAATCGGCCCGGGTTCCGGAGGCGGAAGCGGCGGCGGCTCGGGCGGCGGTCACGGGACAGGTCACGGCACGGGGACGGGGCCCGGGAGCGGTGAGATGGTCGGCCCGCAGATTCTGTCGTCGACGGAGCCGGATTATCCGGAAGATGCGCGTGCGGACAATATCGAGGGCACGGTCGTCGTGGGCATGACGGTCTCGGTCGACGGCGGCGTGTCGTCAGCCTGGGTCGTCTCGTCATCCGGCAACGATTTGCTGGATCAGGCGGCGGTGGACGCTGTTTATAACTGGCGTTTCGTCCCGGCGAAAAGCGGCGGCATTCCGATTGAGGTGAATACAAGAGTGCCGGTCACGTTCCGGCTGCATTGAGAGGAAAGTGCAAAGGGGCTGTGAAAAAATGATTTACATTTTTTCGCAGCTCCTTTTTATTATGCGTTTTTTCACCTTTCGATGCGAGTCTTGTACGAAGATTTCGTACGGAACTCCTTACAGCTTCTTCATTCTCTTTCTTCGCCGGGGAAGAAAGAGAACTGACGGGTGAGGCCTCTTCGGCCGAAGAATCCGAGAGGCTCGGAATTTTTCCCGATGCTGCGTCAAGCG
>CAVHDO010000094.1:0-6604 GCA_963634795.1 Oscillospiraceae bacterium | reverse complement strand
TGCAAGACGGCGGCGGCTTGCAGGACGAGGAGGGCGGAGAGGCCGTAGAAGACGGTCACGATGCCGGCGTGTTCGGCGAGGAAGCCCAGGGCGCTCGGGCCCATGATGACGCCGCTGTAGCCGACGGTGGTCATGACGGAGACGGCCATGTCGAGGGGAATTTGGTCCTGCCGCGCGGCCAGCGTGTAGAAGACGGGGACGATATTCGCGAGGCCGATGCCAATGACGAAGAAGAAGGGAAGCGAGGTCGCCGGCGTCGGCATGATGTCGACCAAAATAAATCCGGCGGCGCCGATAAGGCTGCCGAGGAGAAGGATGCGTTTCTCGCCCACGGCGGAGACGACGCGGTCGCCGATGAGGCGGCAGATGAGCATGGCGGCGGAGTAAATGGAAAATCCGATGCCGGCCGCTGTGATGTCGATGCCCTTCGTTTCCGAAAGAAGCACGCCGCTCCAATCCATGACGGCGCCTTCGGCCAGGAAGGAAATAAAGGTGAGACCGCAGAGGACGGCGATGAGACCGCGCGGCCAAGCAAGTGCTTTCTGTCCGCCGTCGCCGCGGAAGGGAATGAGTTTCCCGTAATAATAAAGGCAGAGGGCGAGAAGAAGCGCCATATGAATGGAAACGACGGCGAGGACAGAGAGGCCGCATTTCGCCAGGACGGTGAAGAGGCCGGAGCCGACGAAGCAGCCGATGCTCCAAAAGCCGTGCACGCCGGAGAGAATGCGGCGCGCGGAAATGCGTTCGACGACGACGGCATTGAGATTCATGGTGACGTCGAGGGATCCCATGGCGGCGCCGAAGACAAAGAGGACGACGAAATAGGTCCAAAGCGAGGGCAGGATGGGGATGGCGAGGACGGACGCGCCCATGATGAGCGTGGCGAAAACAATTACGCGACGGCAACCGAAGTGGCGCGTCAGAATCCCGGCAAGCGGCATGAAAAGAAACGCGGCGAGCCCGATGGAGAGGAGCAACAGACCGAGAATGTCCGAGCCGACGGCGAGCCGGTCTTTGACGAAGGGAATCATCGGCGCCCACGTGGAAACAATGAATCCGCCCGCGAAAAAGGCACTTTTGGCCGCATGAATTTCACGTGCACCGGCGGTAAAATCTTTCAGGTTCGACATAAAAACCTCCTTGCGCGTGGAAACAGCTTTGGTCTGCGGGCATAAGAAAATTTCCCTTCAACTGCTGAATTTCCTACAAAAAAACAAAAAAAGACCACAGCGGCGGGATATCCCGGGCGCCTTCCGGTCAGTACGCGCGGATTGTAGCACAGGGAAAAATGTTTGTCAAACTTTTCGGCAGCCGTTTTCTTAAAATTTCTTTCGTTTTTATCGAACGGATTTGATATAATGGAGCCATGGAACAGGAAATGAAACAAAACGGGAAATGCGTCGCTTTTTTGACGCTGGGTTGCAAGGTCAATCAATACGACAGCGACGCGATGCGAAGTCTTTTTCTTTCGCGCGGTTATGTGCCGACGGAGAAGGACGCGGACATTTATGTGATTAATACGTGCTCGGTGACGAGTATCGGCGACAAAAAATCGCGGCAGCTCATTCGCCGGATTCGCCGCGAACATCCGAGCGCCATCATCGCGGCGGCGGGTTGCTACGCGCAGCTTTCGCCCGAAGAGGTGACGGCGGCCGGCTGCGACGTCGTCGTGGGAAACCAGAATCGCGCAAAAATTGTCGATTACATCGAGGAAGCGGCAGCGGGACGCGCGGGCAGCCACGTCGTCGACATCATGCAGGTCGCGGAATTTGAAAATCTCATTGTGACGCCGGAGGGCGAGGCTAAGACGCGCGCCTTCGTCAAGGTGCAGGAAGGCTGCGACAATTATTGCACGTTCTGCATTATTCCTTACGCACGCGGGCGGCTGAAATCGCGGCGGCCGGACGACGCCGTGGCTGAAGTCGTGCTCCTGGCGGAGAAAGGGTATCGGGAAATCGTCCTGACGGGGATTCATCTCGGAAATTACGGCGTCGATCTGCATGACGGCACGCGCCTTTCCGATTTGGTGGAGAAATTGCTCGCCATCCCCGGGATTTCCCGCATTCGCCTGGGCTCGATTGAATCCGTGGAAGTCTCCGACGAGCTCATTCGCATTCTGCAGACGGAGCGCCGCGTGTGCCGCCATTTGCATTTGCCGATTCAGTCCGGATCGGACGCGGTATTGGCGCGGATGCACCGACATTATCGGCTGGCGGAATTCAAGAAACTGATCGCCACGCTGCGCGAAAAAATTCCGGGGCTCGCACTCACGACGGATCTCATCGTGGGATTTCCGGGAGAAACGGAAGTGCTTTTCGAGGAAACGCTGGAAACGCTCCGCGAACTGAAATTTTCCGGCATTCACGTCTTCCCGTATTCGCCCAGAACGGGGACGCCGGCAGCGGGCTACCCCGATCAGGTGTCGCCTGCCGTTAAAAAAGAGCGCGTGCATCGCGTGGAAGCCTTGGAAAAAGAAATAGCGGCGGAGTACAGAAGAAAATTTCTGGGGGAAACCGTCCGCGTCTTGGCCGAAGAAATGCGCGCCGGTCGCTGGGAAGGATTGTCCGCCGAATACATCCGCGTGACGTTTGGCGGAGACGGGATTGAAAAGGGCGGCTTGTATGAAGTGAAAATCACGGCGCTGACCGAAGAGGGGATGGAAGGAGTTACAGTGAGCAGTGAGTAGTGAGCAGTGAGTAGTTGGCGTGGCGGTTTTGTGCCGGGCTTTTGCGGCGTTTGAGATGGGAAATTTTCTGGTGATAGGGAAGAGGGAAGAGGGAAGAGAGGCCTGCTTTTGGTATTTTTCTCTTTTGCGGCGTTTGCGATAAAAATTTTTGTGAGATAGAGATGAGGGGCATGACTTGATTGCTTTTGCTTTTGCGGCAGGCAAGATTGAGACGTCAGAAGTCAGACGATCAGACGTCAGACGATGCTCAGATTTTGTCGGCAGGCGCGAGATGGTTGTTAGTAGTTAGCTATTAGCTCTTAGTTTTTAAGCGGTATCGCCTGCGGCGATGTTTTTTTGTAGGGCGGCCCGGCGGCCGCTTTTTTCTATCATCGAAAAATTTCTCACATCAAATGCCACAAGGGAAAAGCAAGAAACAGCTTGGCCTCCCTTCCCTCTTCCCTATCATCCAAAAAGTTTTTATCTCAAACGCAAAAAAAGCGAAAAACGCCCAAAGCCGGCTTCTCTTCCCTTTTCCCTTGCGACTTGTGATAAAATAATACATATTTTCATCTTGAGCTCATTTCGTTTTATTCTTGAGGAGATTTCTTTTGCATTCCACAGAGACTGCCGTCATTATTTTGAATCCGACTTCCGGGCGGGAGCGGGCGCCGAAGTTTTTGTCGCCGCTTCGCGAGACGCTGGCGGAGAAATACGCGCATGTTGTCGTGCGGGTGACGGAGAAGGCGGGGGATGCGGAGCGATTTGCCAGGGAGGCCGCCGCGAAGAATTTCGACGTGATTTGCATGGGCGGCGACGGGACGATCAATGAGACGGTGTCCGGGATTTTGGCTGTGCCGGAAACGGAAACGGTGTTCGGTTTCATCCCTTTTGGGACGGTGAATGATTTGGCGCGGGCGCTTCGGGTTCCGCGGGTGCCGGGGCGCGCGATTCGGATGCTCAAGGATGCGGCGGAGACGACGATTGACATCGGGCGGATCGGGGATCGCTATTTCATCAATATTGTCGCGGCGGGATTGATCCCGGAAGCGGTGAGTCGGGTGTCGATTCGCGAGAAGACGATTTTCGGCTCGATGGCGTATTTTGCGAAGGGATTGCAGGCGCTGGGACATCAGCGGAGCTATGCGTTTCATATCGAGACGGAGGAGGAAACGTATGATATTTCTTCGCCGCTTATGGCCGCGATGCTGACGGATTCGGCGGGAAGTTTCCGGAATTTGCTGCCGCCGGAGGATCGGAAGAAGGGCTTTATCAAATTGGCGCTGTTTCGCGATTTCGATTGGAGCACGGTGCTCTTGCAGGCGCCGGCGCTTTTGAGCGGGCGGCAGATCAGCTCGGAGTTTTTGCATGTGATCAATTTGAAACGGGCGCGTATCACGCTGGCGGACGGAGAGACGCTCGCGACGAATGTGGACGGAGAAATCGGGCCGTCGTTTCCTCTGGAATTGGAATTGCTCCCGGATCGGCTGCGCGTCTTTGTGCCGGCGCGGCAGCGGGAAGAGCCGCTGTACTCGCCGCAGGCTTTGCAATATTTGAAAGACAATTTCCTGCGGGCGGCGCGTGCGCGTTTCCGTGAATGGGAGACGCTGCCGGAGCAGTGGACGGCGCGGATGATCGAGCGGGAGGAGCGGTCGCTTCGCGCGCAGAAGCTTTTGCCGGAGAAGAAAGAAACGGACGGGAAAGCATGAGAAATATTCATATCACCGTCATGTACGACGGTTTTTCTTTTGCGGGCTTTCAGCGGCAGGAGAATGGGCTGGCGGTGCAGGAGGTCATTGAAGATGTCATCCGGCGCGTGACGGGCGCGCATTCGACATTGTATTTCGTCGCCAGGACGGATGCGGGCGTTCACGCGTATGCGCAGGAATGCACGTTTTATACGGAGTCGACCATTCCGGGAGAAAAATTTGCCAAAGCTTTGAATGCGTATCTGCCGCCGATGATTCGCGTGCGGCAAAGTCGGGAAGTGCCGGAGGATTTTTCGGTGCGGCGGCAAAATACGGGGAAAACGTATGGATATTTGCTGTCGACCGAGCGGGAAGTGTCGCCTTTTTTGCGGCGCTATGTCTGGGCGTCGGGTCGGCGGCCGGATTTGTCGAAAATGGAGGAAGCGGCGCGGCTGCTCTCGGGCACGCATGATTTTTCGGCGTTTCGCGGATCCAATTCCGTCCCGGCGTCTCCCGTGCGGACGCTTTACGATATTTCCGTTTCGCAGGAAGGAAATTTGTTTCGGATGTACGTCACGGGCAGCGGTTTCCTCTATCACATGGTGCGGAATATCGCGGGCGCGCTCTTGGATGTGGGGACGGGAAAATTCACCGCGGCGGATTTGGGGGAAATTTTGGAAGGAAAGGATCGCAAGCGGCTCGGCATGACGGCGCCGGCAGCGGGGCTTTGCCTTTTGAAAGTGTATTTTATGCCGGTCACGAAAGAGGAAATTTCGCGCGCGCTGTCTGCGCCCTTGTGGCCGTGGACGCGTGGGTCTTGACAGAAAAATGCAAAGCGGCTATAATGGCGGCAATATAGGCGAAATGCACGCATGGCGATGAACGAGACATGCATGCGCCGGACGTTTCCCAAAGAGAGCCGATGGGTGCTGGAAATCGGCGGAGCGCGGCGGATGAATCACTCGCGAGCTCCTTTTTCGAATGGAGTAGAAAAGGGCGGAGAGCCTCGTTACGGCTTTGGAGTACAATGTAGGGTGGTACCGCGCCGGGCGCCCCTATCTTCTTTGGAAGGTGGGCGTTTTTTTGTGCTTATCGTGGCGGAAATATGTCCGGTATGTCGCGCTTGCCGCATGGGTCCTGTAGAATTTGTACAAAAGAAAGAGGGAAACAGAATGGAAAAGAAATGGTTGAAACGCTGCGCCGCATTCGGCGTGGCACTGGCCATGGTCGGCGCGTTTGCCGGTTGCGGCGGCGGTGAGAAAAAAGAAGCGGCGGCTCCGGCGGGCAGCAGCGCCAAGATCGGTTTCATCACGGCTTACACGGGCCCCGGCGCGGCGTACGGTGTCGCGATGAAGGAAGGTGTGGATTTGGCCGTCGAAGAAATCAACGCGAACAAAGACACGAAGGTCAAAATCGATCTTTTCACCTACGACACGAAGCTGGTGAAAAATGAAGCCATCAACGCGATGAAGAAAGCCATCGATCAGGACAAAGTGCTCGCGATTGAAGGCCCGATGACGACGGGTGAAATGATGGCGGCCGGCCCGATTGCGCAGCAGAGCGGCGTCGTCGCTTTCGGCACGGGTACGACAGGCCCCGGCATCACCGATTTGGGCGATTATATTTTCAGAAACGCAATCCCCGGCGCGATGAATATCCCGCAGATTGTCGAAAAGACGCAGAAGAAACTCGGCTACAAAAAGATTGCCATCATGTATTCCAACAACAACGATCAGATGGTCGGCGAGCATGGCTATTATCTCGACATCTGCAACAAGCTCGGTCTGGAAATCGTAGCGGACGAGACGTTTGCGGATAAGGATACGGATTTCTCCGCGCAGCTGACGAAGATTCAGCAGGCGAATCCGGACGTGATTGCCGTGGCGGGTCTCTATCAGGAAGGCGCGCTCATCGTGAAGAAAATGCGTGAAATGGGCATGAATCAGCCGGTCCTTGGCGGAAACGGTTTCAACAGCCCCGAATACATCAAGCAGGCCGGTGCAGCTGCCGACGGCACGATGGTCGCGACCCCGTGGAATCCGGAACGCAAGACGGACAAGGCGCAGAATTTCCGCAAAGCATTCGTCGCGAAATACAATCACGAACCGGATCAGTTCGCGGCGCAGGCGTATGATGCGATGTACACGATTCACGCGGCGCTCGAAGCTTCCGGCACGACGACGGATCGCAAGAAATTCCGCGACACCTTGGCGCAGATCAAAGACTTTGAAGGCGCGACAGGGAAATTTGC
>CAVHDO010000093.1:0-6624 GCA_963634795.1 Oscillospiraceae bacterium | reverse complement strand
CGGCGCCTTTTGAAATGGAAAGTCGCACCATCGATATGCACATCATGAGCCTGCGACAGAAATTGGGAGACGCAGGAGCCCTCATCCGCACCGTCCGCGGCGTTGGGTATCGGATGGGAGAGAAATAAGCCGGGAGTACTCGGCGTTCACCCCTATGTGTCTCATAGAGGTCGAGACGTCAGACAATCAGACGTCAGACATCAGATTTGTCAGGCGCATGCTTGGCTCTGTGTGTCTCATAGAGTTTGAGATATCGGACGACCGGACGCCAGACTTCAGTGATTCGTGCTTTTTATATGATTTTTATTGATACAGTGCTTTTTCTTACCGCGGCAGCGGATATAGAAAATCATCGCGAAGCGATACCGATTTCAGTCTGATTTCTGATGTCTGACATCTGATGTCTTTGGCACCGATGTTGCACTGTGCTTTATGCACGACATTTGTTTTTACAAAAGGAGTTCTTCATTGCGCATTCAAATTCATCGCAGTTTCTTCTTCGTCGGGATGGTTTCCGTCATTCTCACTTTTTTCCTCTCCGGCATTCTTTACTACCAGGGCATGCAGGAGCGCGCGATTCATGAGATTGCGCATCTCGCCGAGGTCGCGGCCGACGGGATGACGGGAAACCGGGCGAGCGATCTGGCGTTTCTTGAAAAAATTCGCGACAAAAGCGTCCGGCCCATGCGGATTTCCTGGGTGACCGCCGCCGGCACGCCCATTTTGGAAACGAAGGAAATCAAGACGCCCGACTACATCGACGGGAAGGAAATGAAAGAGGCGCGCGCGTCCGGCGTCGGCCAAGCCACACGCAAAAATGAAGACGGCCAGCCCGTTTTCTACGCAGCGAAGACCCTCCCGGACGGCAGCATTCTCCGCCTTTCCGTGCCGCGCACCGCGCCCGCCGGGATTTTGTCGCCGCTCATTCCCGAAATATTTCTTTTCTTCATCGCGATAGGTGTCGCGTGCTACGTTGTCGCCGAAAAATCCACCGAGGCCGTATTGAAACCGCTGCGCCGCGTGGAGGATCTCATTTCCGACATTATGGCCGGCGCGCCCGAGCGCGAAATGCCCGGCGGTTACAAAGAGCTTCGCCCCCTCGTCGACAAAGTCCGCGAGCAGAAAGAAGAAATCCAAAATTACATGGAGGATCTCGAAGAGGAACGAAACACGATTCGCACCGTTGTGAATACCATCACCGACGGCATTCTCCTCTTGAACGAAGACAAAGAAATTATCGATTCCAATCCGATGGCGCAGCACATTTTCGGCTACACCGATCCGATTTTGTATCGCAAAATTGCCGGGCTCTATCACGACGAAGACTGGCTCCGCGCTGTCGAGCTCGCTTACGAAAAAGGCGGCCGCCAATGCTATACGATGAATATCGCATCGAAACCGTACCGCGTTTCCTTCGTTTCCATCGCTCTCTCCGACGATGAAACGGGGCTTCTCATCGTGCTCCACGACATGAGTCTCACCTACGCTGCCGAGAAAATGCGCCGCGAATTTTCTGCGAATGTGTCCCACGAACTCAAAACGCCGCTCACGTCCATCAGCGGCTTTGCCGAAATGATTGCGGGCGGCCTCGTCGCGAATGAAGACGACGCAAAACTTTTCGCCGGGCGCATTCTGGACGAATCGCACCGGATGCTCGGCCTCATCGAGACTATCATGCACCTGTCCCGCGTGGAAGAAAGCCAGACGACCATCACGTGGAAACCCGTCGATATGAAAGCGGCCGCCGAATACACCGCCGGCGTCATTGCGCCGCAGGCCGCCGCGAAACACGTCACCGTCCGCGTTGACGCCGAGCCCGTTTTTGTGTACGGAAACCAGTCGCTTCTTTACGAGCTTGTCATGAATTGTATTGACAACGCCGTGAAATACAACAAAGAAGGCGGCGAAGTCCTCGTGACCGTCCGCGCCGACGGAGACGACAAGATCCGCCTCACCGTGGACGATACCGGCATCGGCATTCCGAAAGACAAACAGGAGCGCGTCTTCGAGCGTTTCTATCGCGTGGACGAAAGCCGAAACAAAGCGACCGGCGGCAGCGGCCTGGGCCTCGCCATCTGCAAACACATCGCGACCCAGCACCACGGCACGATTGAAATCGAAAGCACTGAAGGCGAAGGCACGCGCATCCTCGTGATACTCCCGCGCATGAGCGAAGAAGAACTCGCCAAAGAAGCCGCGGCGACGACGACGGCCCAGCTCGAAGCGACCCGCGCCGAACGCGGCGAATTCGACGAAGAAGAGGAAATCGCGGAAAATAAAATCGAAGCGGAGAAGAAACAGAAGGAGAAAAAGGAGAAAAAGAAAGAGAAGAAACGGGAGAAGGAGAAGGATAAAAAGAAAAAGAAATGAAGGCAGAGGCGATGTACGGTACACAGTACACAGTGCACAGTGTGCTCGGCTTTTTTGTCAGGCATCAGATGTCGCTTTGCGATATTTTGATAGGGCGTTTATCGGTGCGGAATTTTGACTTCAACAGAAAACAGACGACTTGGCGGTCGTCTGTTTTTTCATGTTTCAAATGGGATGTCCTCATTTGTTATTTTTGTATCGGAAGATTGTATTTCTTGTTCATGGATGTATCGGGCTGGATGGAAATTTTGATTGGATTTCCGATGATGCCGTGACGATACAAGGCCCGGGAGACGCCGTTACCTATGTATATGGGATGTGGCCAATTACTGCGATTGTTTTCTTTCGGTACGTGCAAAATCATTTCTTTTTGATGGTTTTGATCGGCTTGTATGATTTGATTGATTAAATCATTATCAATCATGTAGCAAGTCTTGGGTAAAACATGACCCACGGTAGATTCCGCGTAGGATCCTTTCATGACATTGACAGCGATAACTAAGAGAGCAATAGGAGCAAATAGAAATAATTTTGGATATTTTTCCAAAATAAAAGCAGCCATATATAAGGTAAGTATAATAAGAATGGCATAAGGCCCAATCAGCACATCAGCTCTTGTTATGTACCCAGGACCTGCTTTCGCGCAGACCAGAATGAGGTAAAGAAAAGCAAAACCTGCAGAAAGCAATAAATAAGCGGCGTTGCGTGTGAATTTTTCTTTTTCCGGGTCGGATTTGCTTCTTGTAAAGGAAAAACAAGTAAAGACAACGGAAAGCAAAAGTATAGGGAGAAAAATTCTGCTGGAGGTCCTGATTGTGTTCCAAATAAGCAAGAGCGTTTGTTTGATAGGAAGATGAAGTAAACTGGCGCCAATCTGTTGCGAGCGTCCACCATTTATTTCAAAAAATAAAGAGATGAGCCATACGGTGAGGATTCCGAATAAAAAAGAATTTTCTTTCAAAATGGAATTCCACTTTTTGTAAGACAGCAGATATGTGTTGTATGTTATCAGGATATAAGAAGAAATAAAGGCAATCAAAATAATGCTATGGAATACGTTAGAAAAAATAGCCAGATAGATGGCGAAAATCAGAAGAGAGCAATAGGGGATTCCCTTTTGTAGCGGAAGTCGTCTCGGAAGTCCAAAAGCAATGAAATATTCAACTAGGCATAAATTCAATAGCCCGGGAATGGTGTAATGGAAAATGCAAGTCAAATTAACAGAGCCAAATAAATATTGAGAAGGCTTTCCGGGGACTTGGAAAGCAAGAAAGTGAAGCAGAAAAAATATTGCCGTCAAGACATAGATTTCAAAAGAACTCAATCTGCAATGTTTTTCCAAGATTTTCTTGAATAAAAAAATGTAGAAGCAGATGGTAAGACTGAGGAAAACGGCAGAAGTGAATGCAATGGCCAAAACGTAATCTTTCAACAAAGGGTTGACCAAGTAGGCTGCGATATATCCAATTATCGGAAAACTGTCTTCCGGCAAAATTTTAATCGGATTCCATGCGCCCCATTTAGGGAGGGCCGCTCTGAATCCCGATATAAGAGCTCAATCATCGCCATCGTAAGGCACAAGCAAATGGGCTTCTGTAAAAAAAGCCATCAGGCAAAGGAAAATGAATCCGAAAAATAAGAGATTCGGCAGAATGTTTCTATCATTGTTTTGTGAAATATTTGGCAGATTCATGGCAGACCTCTTGATAATATATTTTTGATTTTGCCCCGCGCCGGTCAATATGACACGGTTCATATATTTCTGTGTAGGTGGAAAATAGGAACGTAATGGAAGAATCGGAATGGAGAAACATTAAATCACATGTTGTTTCATTGAAAATTATTATGGGACGGGGATTCT
The DNA here is from genome assembly GCA_963634795.1 of Oscillospiraceae bacterium. Taxonomy (GTDB): domain Bacteria; phylum Bacillota; class Negativicutes; order Veillonellales; family Dialisteraceae; genus UBA1822. Next base: position 2,393 of record CAVHDO010000093.1, on the reverse strand, counting down.
TCTGCGATAATATAAATGGGGCGGTGTTTGGTTTCCAGATATGTCTTGGCGAGATATTGTCCCAGGATGCCGGTGCAGAGGAGCTGGATGCCGCCGAGGAAGAGGATGACGCAGATGAGGGAGGCCCAGCCTTGGACGGGGTCGCCGAAGAGGAGGTAGCGAATGACGACGAAGGCGACGGAGGCCATGGAAAGCAGGCAACAGAAAAGGCCGCAAATCGTCGCGAGGACGAGCGGCTTTGTCGAAAAAGCGATGATGCCTTCGATGGCATAGGCGAGAAGACCCCAGAAGCTCCATTTTGTTTCGCCGGCGACGCGGTCCACATTTTCAAATTCGATCCATTTTGTGCGGAAACCGACCCAGGCGAAAAGGCCTTTGGAAAAACGGTTGTATTCGCCCATGGAGAGGATGGCGTCTTTGAATTTCCGATTCATCAGTCGGTAGTCGCAAGCGCCGTCCACGAGATTGGTATCGGAGATTTGATTCATGAGGCGATAGAATTGCCGCGCGAAAAAGGAACGGATTGGCGGCTCGCCTTTCCGAGTGACACGGCGCGTCGCGGCGGAATCGTAACTTTCTTTTGCGACGGCGTCGTACAATTCAGGCAAAAGAGCGGGAGGATGCTGCAGGTCGGCGTCCATGAGGCAGACGTAATCGCCGCGGACTTTTTGGAGGCCGGCCAGAATCGCCGCTTCTTTTCCGAAGTTTCTGGAAAAGGAAATATAGCGCACGCGGGCATCTTTGGCGGCAAATTCTTTCACAAGGGAAAGTGTCGCGTCTTTGGAGCCGTCATCGACGAAAAGGATTTCGAATGTTTCCTCTTTCATGTCTTGCGCAAGCGAAAGAAACGTGTCGTAAAAATACGGCAACGCGGCTTCTTCGTTGTAGCAAGGGACGATGAGAGAAATCAATGGGAGCCTCCGGGAAATGAGAAATATGAGGGGATTGGCTTTTGGTGTCAGGCGCGAGAAAGCAGTGAGCAGTGAGCAGTGAGCAGTACAGGTGTCGCCTGTGGCGACGATTTTTGTTAAATACAAGCGAGTGCCGCTTTCGATTTTGCTCCGGGCTCCGAGCTTTTCACTTATTTTATTTATCGAAAATATAACACAAATCCGGAATCACGGCAATAGAGTTTGGTTTCTTGTTGCATTTTTCCTGTTTCTTGGTATAATGCGACTGATGGAACGATTGAAACGGATGATTTTTTTGTTCCACAAGGAGAAGACGGTTGGGCACGGAGAAGGATGGGAAGAAGGCGCGGATTGCGGAGGCGGCGCGGGAATTGTTTCGAGAGAGAGGATTCTCGGAAGTTTCGTTTCGTGACATCGCGCGCGCGGCCGGGGTGTCGGCTTCGGCGATTTCGTATTATTTCGGCAACAAGGAAAATTTGTATCGCGCGCTGTTTCCGGAAGGGGATGCGGCGGCGCCGGATAGCCGAGCCGAAATTTTGCGGGCGGCGCAGCGACTTTTTGCCGAGTCGGGATACGCGAAGGTTTCGATTCGGGACATCGCGGAGGCGGCCGGCGTTTCCTCGTCGGCGATTTCGTATTATTTCGGCGGCAAAGCGGCGCTGTATCGCGAGGTGCTCGAGCAAGGGACGAGTCTGATTTCGGAATTCATGGAGCGGGCGCAAAAAGGAAACGCGGCGCCGGATGCGATTTTGCGATTGTACGGCGATTTTCTGATGCGTTGCGGCGAGGAAAATCCGGAGGTCATGCGTCTTATTTTCCGCGAATTGATGGAAGGCTCGGATGTTTTCAGCTCGTTCGTCCGCGAGCGATTGAAGCAAATGATCGATGTGCAGCGAAAAGCATTTTTGGAAGGACAGGGAACGGGTGTGTACCGACAGGATGCGCGTGCGGAGATTGTCTCGATGGCGTGGGCGGGGATGGTGCTGTTTTACCATCTCGCGCATGGGATTATGGCGGATCTCGCCGAGAACGGCGAGCCGACGCCGGAGGAATATATGGAGTCGGTTTGGAAGATTTTGTCCGGAGGAATCGGGAGCGCTACGCGCATATAAAATACGCGTAGCGCCGGGTGATGGGAGCACTACGTGAGATTTTCAGCTTAGCAGCTGTCGGCGTGAATGATTTTGCTACGCAAAATGCGCCTGACGGCGCAGGTCATGTACAATGAATTTCTATCTGCACCTTTCGGTGCGAATTCATTTGCATTTTTTTGTACGGAACTCCTTACAGCACTTCATTTCCTTTCTTTCCCGGGAAAGAAAGGAAACGAAGCAAAGGAAAGAAACCGCCGCCAGGGCAAAATTCGCCGCCGCTCAGGGGCGCCGCCGCTCGGCCTTGCCAATGCTAACGTCACCGATACGCGCAATTTTTACTTCATGACGCATTCTTACCACGCAAGGCCGCGAGACGCGTCGGCGCCCC
>CAVHDO010000092.1:0-6670 GCA_963634795.1 Oscillospiraceae bacterium | reverse complement strand
TTTCCTCTTCGATAAGCGGCGGCGTTTCCAGGAACGTGACGTCCGGATTTCTTTGGACGAGCCAGCCGGCTTGCCAGGCGTTTGGCAATAGGTAGACGGGGCGCTCTTTTCGGTCGAGGACGACGAGGGCGCTGTCGATGCCGGTCAGCGCTTCCGGCGGGAGATTTCCTTTCGTCCAGCGCGCCGTGGTATAGGGCAGCGGATCGAGGCGGACGTCCACATTGTATTCGCTTTCGAGGCGATATTTCATGACTTCGAATTGGAGCTGCCCGACGGCGCCGATGATGAAAGACTCCATGATGTAGGGTTCTTTGTAGACTTGGATGGCGCCTTCCTGCGCGAGCTGCGCCACGCCGCGGAGAAATTGTTTCCGTTTCATGGAGGAAACGGGGGAGAGGCGGGCGAAAAGTTCGGGCGGGAAGACGGGGAAATCCGTATAGGTGCACGGATTTTTTTTGTCGCAGACTGTGTCGCCCACGCCGAGCTCGCCCGTGTCGAAGAGGCCGATGATGTCGCCCGGGTAGGCCACATCGACGATGGTGCGCTCCGTCGCGAGAAATTGCTGCGGCATGGAGAGTTTGATCATTTCGCTGCTTTGGCGATGCAGCACGGTGAGGCCCTTTTCGAAAATGCCGGAGCAGATGCGCAGGAAGGCGACGCGGTCGTGATGCTTGGGATCCATATTCGCTTGGATTTTGAAAATGAAACCGGAAAACGCGGCGTCATTCGGATCGCGGCTGCCTTCGAGCGTTTGGCGCGGCTGCGGCGGCGGGGCGAGCGTGAGAAATTTTTTCAGAAACGGCTCGACGCCGAAATTTGTCATGGCGGAGCCGAAGAAGAGCGGCGTGAGCTCGCCGCGGGCGACTTTGTTCGCATCGAAGGCATCGCCCGCTTCGTCCAGAAGTTCCAAATCGTCCAAGAGGGATTGGCGCTCCTCGGCGGTGAGGCGGGAGGCAATCGCGGCGTCTTCCAGTTTCCCGGAAACGACATCCAATTTCTTGGCGCCGTGCGCGGTGTCGCGGACGAAGAGATGGCACATGTCCGTCTCGCGGTCGTAAATGCCGGTGTAATTTCCATTGACGCCGATGGGCCAATTCATCGGGCAGGAACGAATGCCGAGCACGTCTTCGAGGTCGGCCATGAGGTCGAAAGGATTTTTGCCGAAGTGATCGATTTTATTCACGAAGGTAAAAATCGGAATGCCGCGGTCGGAGCAAACTTTGAAAAGTTTCTTCGTCTGCGCTTCCACGCCCTTGGCGACGTCGATGACCATGACGGCGCTGTCGACGGCAAGCAGTGTGCGGTAGGTGTCTTCCGAAAAATCGGCGTGGCCCGGCGTGTCCAAAATATTGATGCGGCAGCCGTCGTAATCGAATTGCAGGACGGAGCTCGTGACGGAAATGCCGCGCTGCTTTTCGATTTCCATCCAGTCCGAGACGGCGTAGCGCGCGGTCTTCCGAGCCTTGACGGAGCCGGCGAGATGGATGGCGCCTCCGTAGAGCAATAATTTTTCCGTGAGCGTTGTTTTGCCGGCGTCCGGATGCGAGATGATGGCAAAGGTGCGGCGGCGCGAAATTTCTTCCGAAGCAGTCATGGGAAATCCTTTCTTTTTGATCGTTTTGAATTTTTCTATTATAACAAAAACAGGTTCCTTTTTCATCCGATTTGTTTGAGGAAACAAAATTTTCGGCGCGAGATTTTTTGCGTCTTTTTTCTCTATCCTTTATAATGTATGAAATTGTGGAAACGGTCGGCGCAGTTCGGCCGAAAGATATGGGAGCGGGTATGCGTTTATTGAAATTGGTGCTGTCGGGATTCAAATCGTTCGCGGATCGGACGGAAATTTTGTTTCCCGAAGGTATCACGATGATTGTCGGGCCAAACGGCTGCGGGAAGAGTAATATTTCCGATGCGGTGCGTTGGGTGCTGGGCGAGCAGAATGTGCGCAATTTGCGCGGGCAGCGGACGGAGGATATTATTTTTTCCGGCTCGGCGTCGCGCAAGGCGAAAAACGGCGCCGAAGTGACGATGGTGCTGGACAATGCGGCACACGAGCTGTTTCCCGAAACGGCGGAGGTGTCGGTGACGCGGCGCGTGCTCCGAAACGGGGACAGCGAATTTTTTATCAACCAAAGAGCGTGCCGTCTGCGGGACATTCAGGAGCTTTTTGCGAATACGGGATTGGGGCGTGGGTCGCTGGCGATCATCGGGCAAAACCGCGTGGATCGGATTTTGTCGGCGCGGCCGGAGGAGCGTCGCCAGATTTTTGAGGAAGTGGCGGGCATCAGCCGCTATCGGATGCAAAAAGAGGACGGCATCGCCAAATTGAAACGGACGTCGGAAAATATGGATCGCGTCAAAGATTTGATGGCGGTTTTGGCCGAGCAGCTGACACCAATGAAGGACGCGGCGGAAAAAGCGAAGGCGTGGCAGTCTCTTTTGTCGGAGAAGCAGGCGCTCGAGGCGACGGACATTTTGTATCGTTTGGCTTCGGTTCGGAAAAGCATCGAGAAGCGGCAGGCGGAATTGTCGGAGGCGGCGGCGGCCAAAGAGGCGGCGGAGACGAAGCTCACGGTCTTGGAAGCGGCGCGCGCGAAAATTGAACTGCGGTCGACGGTGCTGGATGAGACGTATCGGAAGCTGTCGGAGAAAATCGCGGACGGGCAGCGGGAAATGGAGCGATTGCGCGGCGATCATCGCGTGAAGGAAACGGAAATCTCCCACATTCGCGAGGAAACGGTGCGGATGGCGGAGGCACTCTCCGATGACCGGCAAAATTTGACGGATTTGGCGGCGGACATCGAGGAAGCGGCGGAGGAGCTGGCCGAAGCGAAGCGGGCTCTCTCGGAGGCGACGGAAGCGCTCACGGCGGCGGAAACGGAAAAAACGGAGGCCGAGCGCGTCGCCAAAGAGGCGGAGACGGCGTATCGGGCGCAAATGGAAGCGATTCGCGAGCGGCAAATTTTGCGCGAACGCCATGCGCGGGATGTGTCTTTTGCCGAAAGTGAGAAGGAGCGTCTCGCGGCGCTGTTGCAGGAAAAAGAAGAGGCACTCACCGCGGCGCGGGCGCTATCGACCGAGCGACGGGAAATCTGTTTCCGTCTGGAAGAAAAAAAGCAGACGCTCGAGACGGAGCTGGCAGCGCTCGCGGCAAAGGAGCGGGAATTGTCGGCGGCGGCCAAAGAGGCATCCGAGAAAAGTTTCTCTCTCTTGGCGAAATGCAATGCGGCCAAAGCGGAGCTCGCCCGGCTGACGTCCCATCGCGAGTATTTGGAGCGGACGGAAAAAGAGCAGGCGAATTTCTCGCAGGCGTCGCGTTCCGTGTTGCGCGCCGAGGAGCCGTGGCAGGACGGCGTCTGGGGCGCGCTGGGGGATCTCATCCGCGTGCCGGCGGAATTCACGGACGCGGCGGAGGCCATTTTGGGCGCGCAAGTGTCGCACATCGTCACGGATACGCAGGAAACGGCGGCGGAGATCATCCGCTGGATGAAGCAGAATCGCGTCGGGCGCACGACATTTTACCCGCTGGACGCGATGAAACCGCAATTCAAAGACGACAGGGAGCGGCAGGCGGCCCGGGAGCCGGGCGTGATCGGGATTGCGGCGGATTTGTTTTCCGCGGACGCGGCTCTTGCGGATTTGAAACGGGCGCTCTTCGGGCGGATTCTCATCGTGGACAATCTGGAGACGGGCAAGGAATTGGCGCGGAAATATCAATTTCATTTGCACATCGTGACGCGAGACGGACAAATTTTGCGGCCGGGCGGCGCGATGACGGGCGGCTCCATGAAGCGGCGCGAGAATACATTTTTCGGACGAAAGCAGGAAATAGCCGCACTGTATAAGGAAATAAAAATAAAGGAGCAAGAGGCGGCGGAGGCAGAAGCGGCGCGCCGGGAAGCGGATGAAACCGCGGCGCGTCTCTCAGAGCGCGGCTCGGAGCTGCAGGAGCGCCTCAGGGAAAAGCAGACGGAGCAGGCGGCGGACGCGGCGCGAAGAGAAGCGTTTCTGCGAGAGCTGGCGGCGGCGGAGGCAGCGGAGAAAAAGCTGGCCGAAGAAGCGGAAACGGTGCGGACGGAAGCGGCGCGAAACGAAGCGCGGCTTTCGGAATCGACGGCTCTCTTGCAAAGCGTCGCCGACGAGACGGAGCCGCTGCCGGAAGCGCAGGAAGACGCGGCGCGGTACCTTGCGGACATGACGGCGCGCGTGACGGCCCTCTCCGTTTCCAAAGCCCGGGCCGAGGAAGCGTTGCGGCGGGCGGAAGAAATTGCCGGCGACCGAGAGACGGAGCGCCGGGAATTGGTTTCCTCCATCGCGAAGGCGGAAAAAGACATCGAGACAAAGCGAGAAGAAGAAACAAAAGCAGTTTCCGCGCTGGCTGATTTGGACGCGCAATTTGAAGCGGCGCGGCTGGCGCAGGAAGCGGTCGTACGAGAGCGCGACGGGCTGGAAAGCGGAAAAAGCGCGGCGCAGGCGGAGCGAAGCGAAAACGACGAAGCGCGACGCGCGGCGCAGACGGCGCTCCTTTCGGCGGAAAAAAGCGTGGCCGAAAAGACATTGCAGATTGAGGCCGCCCGAAGGCGAGAAGATGAGGAAACGGGAAATCTTTCGGTGCTGGGCTTGACGGAGCCGGAAGCGGAGGCGTTGCGGCGGCCGGAGAGCGCGCGGGACGTGTCCGAACGATTGGCGGCGATTCGTGCCGAAATGGACGCGCTGGGTCTCGTGAACCCGAATGCGGAAGCCGAGTACGAAGCGGCGCGGGAACGTTACCAAAATTACGAGAAGCAATCGGCGGATTTGGCGAAAGCGGCCGCGGGTCTCAATCAAGTCATCGCGGGCATCGACGCGGCGATGGCGAAAGAATTTACGGAAGCTTTTGCGAAAATCAATTTGGAATTCGGGCGCATCATGGGCATTATGTTTCCCGGAGGCCGCGGAAAATTGGAGCTGACGGACGCGGCAAATCCATTGGAATGCGGCGTGGAAATGTATCTGGATTTGCCCGGAAAGAAACGGCAGCCGATGACGCTTATGTCCGGCGGCGAGCGCGCGCTCACGGTGATTGCGCTCCTGATTTCCTTTTTGGCGTTTCGCCCGGCGCCGTTCTGTTTCGTGGACGAAATCGATGCGGCGCTCGACGATGCGAATGTGGAGCGTTTCAGCCGTTTGATGGCGGAATACAAGAAACGGTCGCAATTCATCGTGATCACGCATCGGAAGAAAACGATGGAATTTGCCGACACTTTGCAGGGCGTCACGATGGGGGAGAAAGGCGTGTCTTCGCTCGTGACGGTCGCAATGAAAGATTATGTGGAATAAATTGGAGAAAGGAGCTTGGTTATGGGATTTTTCGACAAAATCAAAAAAGGACTCGGCAAGACGAAGGCGAGTCTGATCAAAAACATTGAAACGATTGTGATTGGCTACGCGAAAATTGACGAAGATTTCCTGGAGGATTTGGAAGCGGTCTTGCTGACGGGGGATCTCGGCGTGCGGACGACGGATTATCTCATGCGCCAAATTCGCCGCGGCGTGACGGAGGGCCGGATTTCCAATACGAATGAAGTCATGCCGTACATGGAAAAAATCGTGTCCGATATGCTGCGGGACGAGGCGCCGGAGGAAACTTGGCATCATCCGGAAGTGATTCTCGTCGTGGGTGTGAACGGCGTGGGCAAGACGACGACGATTGGGAAAATGGCGAACCAATGGCAGAAGGAAGGGAAAAAAGTGCTCTTGGCGGCGGCGGATACGTTCCGCGCGGCGGCGTCCGAGCAGCTGACCATCTGGGCGAAGCGCACGGGCGCGGACATTGTGAAACACGCGGAAGGAGCGGACTCGGCCGCCGTCGCCTTCGATGCGGTCTCGGCAGCGGTCGCACGCGGCGCGGATGTCGTTCTGATTGACACGGCGGGGCGGCTCCAGACGAAAGTGAATCTCATGGAAGAACTCAAAAAAATCAGCCGCGTCATCAAGAAAGTTATTCCCGACGCGCCGCACCAGACTCTTCTCGTCCTGGACGCGACCACGGGACAGAACGCGGTGAGCCAGGCCAAAACCTTCGGAGAAATCGTCCCCCTCTCCGGCGTCGTCCTGACGAAACTCGACGGCACGGCCAAAGGCGGCGTCGTCCTCTCTATCTCCGAAGAGCTCCACGTCCCGGTGAAATACATCGGCCTCGGCGAGCGCGAAGACGACCTGCAAAAATTCGTACCGGAAGATTTCGCCAAAGCACTCTTTGAAAAAGAACAGGAAAGCTCGGGAGAGAGTACGAAGATGTAGGAAGGGCAGTGAGCAATTAGCAGTTAGCAATTAGCAATTAGCAGTTGGCCCGGCTTTTTCTTGTCGGGCTTTTGCGGCGTTTGAGATGAAAACTTTTCTGCTGATAGGGAAGAGGGAAGGGAGGCGCGCTTTGGCGTCTCTTTTCTTTTTTTGGCAGACAAGATGGAGACGTCAGATGGTCAGACTTCAGACGTCAGATGATTTCTGAGATTTGGGTATCATGCCCGAGATAGCTATTAGCTGTTAGTTGTTAGCTGTTAGACGAAAGCGGTATCGCCTGACGGCGATGATTTTTATAAAAATGCGGCCGGAGGCCGCTACCGATTCAGCCTTCCTTATTGGAGGAAGGTGGCCCGAAGGGCCGGATGATGGGACGCCGAAGGCGCAA
>CAVHDO010000091.1:0-6706 GCA_963634795.1 Oscillospiraceae bacterium | reverse complement strand
ATTTTCTGTATTCTGTTTCTCAATATTCTTCGTAAAGCGGATATTTTTTGCAAATCGCCGCGACGCGTTCGGCCGCTTTGGCTTTGACGGCGCTGTCTTCCGGCGCTTTCAAGACGCTCGTGATGATGTCGGCGATTTCTTTGAAATCTTCTTCCTTGAGGCCACGAGTCGTGAGGGCCGGGGAGCCGAGGCGGATGCCGCTGGTGACGAAGGGAGAAAGTTTCTCGAAGGGAATTGTGTTTTTATTGCAGGTGATCCCGACTTCGTCGAGGACGGTTTGCGCGATTTTGCCCGTGATACCGAGTTTTGTCACGTCGGCCAGGAGGACGTGGGTGTCGGTGCCGCCGGAGACGACGCGGATGCCGTTTTTCTGAAGCTCGTCGGAGAGAACTTTTTCATTCTTGACGATTTGTTTCGCGTAATCTTTGAAAGACGGCTCGAGGTCTTCGCCGAAAGCCGCCGCTTTGGCCGCGATGACGTGCATAAGCGGGCCGCCCTGCATACCGGGGAAGACGGCTTTGTTGATGGCCTGCGCGTATTGCTCTTTGCAAAGAATGATGCCGCCGCGCGGGCCGCGAAGGGTCTTGTGCGTCGTGGATGTCACGATGTCGGCGTAGGGCACGGGGCTCGGGTATTCGCCGCCCGCGACGAGTCCGGCGAAATGCGCCATGTCAACCATGAAGAGCGCGCCGACTTCGTGCGCGATGGCCGCCATGCGTTCAAAATCGATGATGCGCGAGTAGGCGCTCGTACCGCCGATGATAAGTTTCGGATTCGCTTCTTTCGCGAGTTTCTCCAGCGCGTCGTAATCCAAAAGTTCATTGTCTTCGCGCACGCCGTAGGGAAGCACTTTGAAATAGTTTCCGGAAATATTCACGGGGCTGCCGTGGGAGAGATGGCCGCCGTCGGTGAGATTCATGCCGAGCATGGTGTCGCCGGGTTTCAAAAGCGCGTAGTAGACGGCCATATTCGCCTGGGATCCGGAATGCGGCTGGACATTGGCGTGGTCGGCGCCGAAGAGTTCTTTCGCGCGATCGATGGCGAGCTGCTCGACTTTATCGACGTATTCGCAACCGCCGTAGTAGCGTTTGCCGGGATAGCCTTCGGCGTATTTATTCGTGAGGACGCTCCCCTGCGCTTCCATGACCGCGTAGCTGACGATATTTTCAGACGCGATCATTTCCAATTTGTCGCGCTGCCGCCCCAATTCCTCTTGGATCGCACTGTAAAGCGATTTGTCTTCTTTCAAATGTTTCATACCGGTTCCCCTCTCTGAAAAATACGGAAATATAAACAGAAATCTTCTATAAGTAATGCGCCCGTTCGCCGCCGATAAGCGGAGGACGGGTGCGCGCCGCCGTGACGAGGGCGCTGCCGATTTTATTGTTTTGGAGCCGCACCGGGACGGCCACGCGTTTCAAATGCATCCCAATCATCGTCTGCCCGATGTCAAGACCGCCCACCGCCGCGATGCGCTCGACGACGACGGCATCTTCCATGAAACGATACGCATTCGTCGCAAAAGCACCGCCGGCGTGGAGCCACGGCACGACGCTGACTTCTTCCAGCCCGAAACGCGCCATGTCGGCTCTCTCGACGACGAGCGCGCGATTCAGATGTTCGCAGCATTGAAAGGCCAAGGAAATTTTGCGCTCTTTCGCGACGTCCAGAAACAGTTTCACAATGGCCTCACCCACTTCGTCCGAGCTGGCTTTCCCGATCGTGCCGCCGACGATTTCACTCGACGACGCGCCGACCACAAGAAGGCTGCCGCGCGGAAATTTTGCGACTGTAATCAACTCTTCGAGCGCCGCCCGCGCCTGTTTCTTCCATTCTTCAATCATGGCAGGCACTCTCCTCGATCGCCGCGATTTTTTCGAGTCGCCGCGCATGACGGCCGCCCTCGAAAGGCGTTTTCAAAAATTCATCCAAAATCATTTCCGCCAGCCCCGATCCTACGACACGCGCGCCGAGGCAAAGGACATTCGCGTCATTGTGGGCGCGGGTGAAATGCGCAGAAAAAACATCCCCGCAAAGCGCCGCGCGGATGCCTCTCATTTTATTGGCGGCCATGCTCATGCCGATGCCCGTACCGCAGACGAGAACGGCGAAATCTGCCTCTTTTTGCTGCACGGCTCTACACGCTTTCTCGGCAAAATCCGGATAATCGCAGGACGCCTCGTCGTGCGTGCCACAGTCCGTGACCTCCGCGCCGCCCGCTGCCAAATGCGCCTTGAGCGCTTCCTTCAAAGGAAATCCGCCGTGATCGCTCGCTATCGCAATTTTCATATCATCGCCGCCTTATAAAATAGATAAAAGAAATGGAACGGTATCAGCCGCCCGTTTCCGCATTTTCTATAATAATATGATATCCCGTGGCCTTCGTCAAGCGATTCATGATGGCAAATCCGAGTCCCGTCATGCCCGTCCCCTCGCCGTAAATCGCCGTCACTTCCGCGTGATCGAAGGCGTGCAACCCGGCGAAAAGGCGCCGCGCCATGGTCACATTGTCGCCGCGCCGTCCCCAGACGAAAACGCACGTGCCGCCGGGGAGTTTCGCCGCCGTTTCCTCGCTCACGAAAAATCCGATATTCTTATTTTCTATAGCCAAGGAAACCAAAATCGATTCCACTTTTTCTGCGTCGCCCGTGTAGACGGTCATCGGCGCTTTCGGCGCGTAATGGCGATATTTCATGCCGGGTGCTTTCGGCGCCGCGTCCGCATCCGGCTTCCCCAAGAGCGCGGGATCGACGGAAACGGGCGCGAAGGCTTCGAGCATTTCCATCGTCACCGCGCCCGGCCGATACAGCGTGATTCGCCCGTCCGCACAGGAAACAATCGTCGATTCCAATCCGACTTCGCAAGGCCCGCCGTCAATGATCGCGTCGATGCGCCCGGAAAGATCCGCCAGGACATCCGCCGCCGTCGTCGGGCTCGGCTTCCCGGAAAGATTCGCCGAAGGACCCGCGATCGGCACACCCGCCGCGCGTAGCAAAGCCAATGTCGCCGGATGCGCCGGAGAGCGAATCGCGACCGTCGAAAGGCCGCCCGATGTTTCCGCCGGAATGCAATCCCGCTTCGGAAATACAAGTGTGAGCGGCCCCGGCCAGAAAGTTTCCATCAAAGTTTCTTCCAGCGGCGACACATTTTTCACGAGCGTTTTTGCCTGCGCGATGTCCGCGACGTGCACGATGAGCGGATTGTCCGACGGGCGTCCCTTCGCCGCGTAAATTTTCCGCGCCGATGCGGCTGAAAGCGCGTTTCCGCCGAGGCCGTACACCGTCTCCGTCGGAAATGCGACGAGACCGCCCTCTCGAATCGTCCGCCCGAGTGCTTTCACGCGCTCCGAAAAATCCGGCGCGGTCGCCGAAACAATCTCCGTTTTCATTCCGCTGCCTTCCCGGCGCACACCGCCCGCTCTATGCCGCCGTAATCGGACAGCGTGTGAATCCCCGCAAGCAACGGATTTTCCGCAAAAAGCGCCGCGACGTCCGCTGCCTGCCCCGCGCCAACTTCGACGAAAATTTGTCCGCCGTCTTTCAAATGCGCCGTCGCGTCTTTTGCGAGCCGCCGATAGAAATCGAGCCCGTCCGCGCCGCCGTCCAAAGCGATGCGCGGCTCATGGCGCACTTCCGGCGCAAGCCCGTCAATCTCCGCACTCGGAATGTACGGCGGATTGGACAGAATCACATCGAACGTTTCCTCCGCTCCCACCGCGTCCCAAAAATCACCGCAGCGCCACTCGATTCGCTTGTCGACGCCCGCCGCCTTCCCGTTTTCCCGCGCGACGGCCAACGCCTCTTCGGAAATATCGACCGCGACGCCCCGCGCTTCTTTGCAAAAGGACAGAAAGGAAATCGCAATCGCGCCGCTCCCCGTCCCCAAATCAAGCAAGGAAATATCCGGCAGATTCCGATAATTTTCAATCACCGTCTCCACCCAAGCCTCCGTATCCGACCGCGGCACCAGCACGTGCTCATTCACGACGAAAGGAATCCCCATGAATTCCCGTTTCCCGACCAAAACGGCCGCGCAAAATCCGGCCACGCGCTTTTGAATCAATACTTTGTACGCCGCCAGCTCCGCGCGATCGAGAATTTGTTTCCATTCCGTGTACAAATAAATTCGCGATTTCCCCAGCACGTGCCCGAGCAAAATTTCCGCATCGAGACGCGGCTCTTCGATTCCGTGTTTCCTGAAATAGTCCGTCGTCCACGTCAGGAGCCGCCGGATCGTCCAAATGTCATCCTCTGCCATATGCCTGCGCCTCCTTCATCCGTCGCGCCGCGTCCTGCCCCACCAGCGCTTGCAAAATTTCATCCATGTCCCCCGCCATAAAAGCGTCCAATTTGTACAATGTCTGCTTCGTACGGTGATCCGTCACGCGCCCTTGCGGGAAATTGTAGGTGCGTATCCGCTCCGAACGGTCTCCGCTGCCGACTTGCCCCTTGCGATCCGCCGCCGTTTTCGCCCGTTCGCTCTCCGACGCTTCCGCCAAGAGCCGCGATTGCAAAATGCGCAGCGCTTTTTCTTTATTCTGTAGCTGGCTCCGTTCATTTTGGCACGTCACCACCATGCCCGTCGGCAAATGCGTGATGCGAATGGCCGAGGACGTCTTATTGATATGCTGCCCGCCCGCGCCCGACGAACGATAGACGTCAATGCGCAAATCATCGCGATTCACCTCGATGTCCACATCCTCTGCTTCCGGCAGAATCGCCACCGTCACCGCCGACGTGTGCACGCGCCCCTGGCTTTCCGTATCCGGCACGCGCTGCACCCGATGCACGCCCGACTCGAATTTCAAAACGGAATACGCCCCCGCGCCGCGAATCATGCACACGACTTCCTTGTAGCCGCCGAGCTCCGTCTCGCTCGCATCCGCGATGTCCGTGCTCCAGCCGCGCCGCTCCGCAAATTTCAAATACATTTTCAGCAAATCGGACGCAAAGAGCGCCGCTTCCTCGCCGCCCGTCCCCGCACGGATTTCCAAAATGACATTGCGCCCATCGTAAGGATCTTTCGGGCAAAGTAAAATATACAATTTCTGCGAAAGCGTTTCCGTCAAAATTTCCTTTTCGCGCAAATCCTCTTTGGCCAGCGCGTGCAACTCCGCCTCGCTCTTATTTCCCAAAATCGCGCGATCCTCTTCCGCCGCCGCTTCCGCCTCTTTGTACGCCCGATACACCGCCACCGTCTCCGAAAGCTCCGCGTGCTCTTTGGAAAGCGCACGAAACCGCTCCTGGTCGGCGATGACGTCCGGGTCCGACAGCAAAGTTTCCACCGTCAGAAACCGCGACTCAATCGCGTCCAATCGTTCTTTCTGCATACCCGACTCCGTTTCTTGAAATTTTTACTCAATTATATCACATGGAAGGAGGCTTGACGCGGCTCGCGGGAAATATGTCCGACGTCGGGAAAATGCACAGTGCACGGATTGATGTGCTTGGCTTTTTTGCTCATGCCCAAGATAGTTATTAGCTATTAGCTGTTAGCTTTTAGACGACACTTTATGAATGCTTGGCTTTTCAAAAAAATGAAAACGGCAATAAAAAAGCAGGGCCGGAGCCCTGTTTCTTATTCCGCCGTCTTGCCGTAACGCTTGTTGAACTTTTCGATACGACCGCGAGCCTGCCCAAAACGCTGCTGTCCCGTAAAGAACGGATGCGATTTGCTGCTGATGTCGATATTGATCAGCGGATACTCATTTCCGTCTTCCCACTTCACCGTCTGATTCGACGTCGCCGTGGAACGGGTCAGGAAAGAATAATTCGCACCGGTATCGCGGAACACGACAGGATGGTAATCCGGATGGATGTCCTTCTTCACTGTTTTGCACCTCATTTCACTACCAAAGATAAATCCTGAATATTATACACGAAACTTTTCCCTTTGTCTATCTCCGTTTTCATTTTTTTCGCGCCATGCCAAAACCGCCCACACGACCGCCGCCGCGCAAAAAGCGGTAAGACTCGTCAGCTGCGCACTTTTGAGACCGAAAAGCAGCGTGCCGTAATCGCCGCGCAAATATTCCAAGAAGAAACGGAGCGTGCTGTAGAGCATAATGTAGAAACAGAAAACGGCGCCCTTCGCGTGTTTCCCGCACGAGAAAAAGAGTAGCGCGACGAAAATCAAAAGATCGCCCTGACATTCCCAGACTTCCGCCGGCCAAAGCGGCTGCGACCCGTACGTATGATACGCGAGCGTCGTCTCCGGGTACAGCAGCCCGAAGTTTCCGCCCGTCGGATGCCCAAAGGCATCGCCATTCATGAAATTGGCAATACGCCCGACGCTCTGCCCCAAAATCACCGCCGGCGCGACGACATCTGCAAAAGGAAGCACGGGAATTTTATTTCTCTTCAAATACACGAAAGCCGCCACGGACGCGAAGACGAGCCCACCCTGAATGGCCATGCCGCCCTGCCAGACGTTGAAAATTTCCGTCAGATGGTCGCCGTAATAATCCCAATCGAAAAAGAAAACATCCCAAAGCCGCCCGCCCAGAATCCCGGCAAACGCAATCACGAGCCCGAGATCCCACATATGCGTCTCCCAGCCGCGCCCGTCTTTCTTCAGCAAGAAATACGCGACAAGGCAGCCGGACAAAATCCCCAGCGCGAAAAAAAATCCGTAAAAACGAATGGGAAATCCGCCGATCCAAGTCAGATACTGATGCATACCGTTTCCTTTCCGATAAAAATCTTTC
>CAVHDO010000090.1:0-6741 GCA_963634795.1 Oscillospiraceae bacterium | reverse complement strand
TTAGCAGTGAGTAGTGAGCAGTTAGCAGTGCAGGTACGCGCTTCGCGCATTTTTTATACAGCGAGAATCAAAAACGCCTCAAAAGCCAAACAAAAAAAGCCCTGCCAACTGCTAATTGCTAACTGCTAACTGTCTTGCCCTGGCGGCGGTTTCTTTCCTTTGCTTCGTTTCCTTTCTTTCCCGGGGAAGAAAGAGAAGAATGAAGTGCTGTAAGGAGTTCCGTACGAAACAATCGTACATGATTTCACATAAAAAGAGCCACGAAAAAATGAAAATCATTTTTTCGCGGCTCTTTCCGCAATAATCAATTTTTTCCTTCCGCCGCTTCCCGCGCCAGTTGCTTTTGCAGCCCCGGCACCGGCATGACTTGCGGCCGATGCATTTTGTTGTACGCCTGAATCATCAACGCGCACTCAATCCGTTTCTTCTGCATTTCGCACGTAATGTCAAACGGCTTTTTGATGTCCCCCGCATACATTTCATTGTTCGCATGGCAACCGCCCGAGCAGTAGAAACGCGCCCAGCAACCGACACACTCCGGCTTGGACAGGACATGATTTTCGCGGAAACTTTTCATCATGTCCATATTTTTCAGGCCCTCGTAGACATTTCCGATCACATAGCCGTCGCGCCCGACGAATTGATGGCAGGGATAAATGTCCCCATTGGGCACGACCGCCAAATATTCATGCCCCGCGCCGCAACCGCGAAGCCGCTTCGGAAGGCACGGCCCGCGCCACAAATCCATATTGAAATGGAAATAGAAGAAAGGATGCCCCGCTTCCTCGTGCGCGATGAAAATCTTGGCCAATTTTTCGTACTCGTCAAAAATTTTCGGCAAATCTTCTTTTTGAATCGTGTACTCTTCTCCCGGATCGCCGACGACGGGCTCCATGGACAGCGCCGGGAACCCTTTATCCACCATGTCGACGACGTCCGTCGCAAAATCCAAATTGTGCCGCGTGTACGTCCCGCGGACATAGTATTCCTCTCCGTCGCGATGCGCCACGCAATACTGCAAATTTTTCAAAATCCGATCGTATGTCGGCTCACCCTCGACGCCCGGGCGCATCCGGTCGTGCATTTCTTTTCGCCCGTCGAGCGACAGAATGAGGGAAATATGATTCTCGGTGAGATAGCGCACCTTCTCCTCGTCCAAAAGCATCCCATTCGTCGTGAGAGACAGCTTGACGGTCTTGTGATGTTTCTTCTCCTGTTTCCGGATATAGGAAACGGTTTCCTGAATCACGTGCCAATTCATGAGCGGCTCGCCGCCGAAGAAATCGATCTCGCAATGCTTGCGGCCGCCGCTGTGCGCCATCAAAAAATCCACCGCGCGCCGCGCCACGTCGAAACTCATCAGCATGCGCCATTTCCCGTAGCCGCCCTGCCCCGCGAAACAATATTTGCAACGCAAATTGCAATCATGCGCGATATTGAGACAAAGTGCTTTGATAATTGGGCGGTCCTCGATGACGACGCGATAATTCGGATCCATCGGCGCCCAAAGTTGCCCTTTTTGAATCAATTCGTCCACATCCGAAAGGACCTCGGCCACGTCCTCTTTCCCGTAGGTCTCATCGAAAGCCTCATGCGCAGCCGCTACGTTCGTCCCGTCATAAACGCCCAAAATTTCATAGGTCATGTCGTCTGTGACATGGACGATGCCGCTGTTCACATCAAAGACAATATTCATGCCGTTTTGGCGAAACCTGTGAATCATCGGTTTCACATCATATCCCATCATTCACCTCGAGTAATGCAAAGAAAAACCCCCGCGCGATCATACGCACGGGGGATACGGCCGAAATTATTCCGCCTCTTTTTTGGCCTGTTCCGTGCAGACGAGATTGCCGACTGTGCAGCTCGTCTTGCAGGCGGACTGACAGGATGTCTGGCATTCGCTGCAACTTTCGAATTGGATGGTATCCTGCAAAGACACCTCATTGACCGTCACGATATGTTTGGACATAAAAACACCTCCCACTTCACTACTTTATGTTCCCATTTTATCATATGTCGCAAGCGAAAAAAAGATGATACGAGAAATTTCTTCTCCGTTTCCTTTCATCTTAGGAACCACTGATTTAATCGAAGAATCTTGTTTTGCGGCATAATTATGCAATACGTGCGCCCGCGGGCTCCTTAAATAGCTCGCTATTCTCGTCGCCCTTTTCCTTGTCTTGCATAATTATGCTTGTCGCAAAACAAGATAACGATTAAATCAGCGCTTCCTTACCGGAAATTGGAAAAGAGAAGATAAACGCCGGCGCCGACGGCTGCGGTGCAGGGGATGGTCATGACCCAAGCGGAGACCATTTGGTAGGCGACATTCCAATGGACGGCGTGAAAGCGTTTCGCCCAGCCGACGCCCAGGACGGAGCCAGTCACGACGTGGGTCGTGGAAACGGGCATGTGGAGCATCGTCGCCGTGAAAATGGTGAGAGCGGAATTGAGTTCGGAGGCCAGACCGTGAATCGGCTGCATACGGAAAATTTTATTTCCGACGGTCCGGATGATTTTCCAGCCGCCGACGCTAGTCCCGGTCGCCATGGCCAGCGCGCAGGCGAGTTTCACCAGATCCGGGACTTCGAGTTCATTGATGTAGCCGCCGGAGAGAAGAGCAAGGGTGATGATGCCCATGGATTTTTGCGCGTCGTTCGAGCCGTGGGAAAAGGCCATGAGCGCCGCGGAAGCGATTTGGATTTTATTGGCCACGGCGTTGACGCGCGTCTGGTTCACTTTTCGGAGCAGCATATAGAGCACGGTCATGAAAACATAGCCGAAGAGCATCGCGACGACGGGCGACAACACGAGCCCCGCCGCAATCGTCAAGACGCCGTGCCCGTCAATCGCGCCGAATCCATAGGAAATCACGACCGCGCCGAGGACGCCGCCGATCAAAGCATGGGATGACGAAGACGGAAGCCCGACCCACCAAGTGAAAAGATTCCAGATAATCGCCGCCGTGAGCGCCGCGAGCAGCACGACGGAATCGACCATGGACGGCGAACGCACAATTTCCCCGCCGATGGTCTTGGCGACTCCGGTGGAAATCATGGCGCCCACGAAATTTAAAATCGCGGACATGATAATGGCGACGGTCGGCGAAAGCGCGCGCGTTACGACCGTCGTCGCGATGGCGTTCGCCGTATCGTGAAAGCCGTTGATGAAATCGAAAAGCAAGGCCAGAGCAATTACGGCGCCGATGAGATAGAGATCAGGCATATTTCATGACCACCTCTTTGATGATATTGCTCACGGTCTCTGCCTGATCCACCGTCGTTTCAAGCGTTTCCATAATTTCTTTCCAGCGGATGATTTCCAAGACGTCGTGATTGCCGTCGAAAAGTTCGGAAATCATGTCGCGGTACACTTGGTCCGCTTCCGATTCCAGCGCATTGATTCGTTGCGCGCGTTCGGCAATTTCCCGCTCGTTGTGCACCAAATCTTTCATCAGCCGGAAAATGACGACGAGCTCTCCGGACGCTTCCACCAAAATATCCGCCATCCGATTCGGCGCTTCGCCGGCCAGCCCCGCATGGTAAATTTTCAATGACAAAACGACGTCTTTCATGTCGTCCACGCAATCGTCGACATGGCTCGTCAAAAGATAAAAATCCTCCCGATCGATGGGCGTGATAAAAACCTGTTTCATCTTCGCCGTGATTTCATGCGTCACCCGATCCGCCGCATGCTCCAGCTCGCGCACATCCTTGCTGTAGCGATCCAGCTTGGAAATATCATGCATGAGTTCTTGCGCCATCAATGCGCCTTTATGGAAATACTCGGCATTCGTCACCAAAAAATCGAAAAATTCCTCGTGTTTATTGACCAGACTGAACATACACTCCTCCCATCCGCACTTCCGCCGAAACGCGCCAAAATGATTTGACGAAAAACAAGCCGATCCGATACATTTTTCTCATCTTACACTGGTTTTGTAAAGGCTCTGTAAATTTTTCTTGAATTTAGGAAAATTTAACAAATAAAAACGGCAGCACACTCGTCTGCCGTTTTGCGTTTTTTCATTCCGTCTGGTATGATACTCTTGAAGATGCCCGGTAGAGGTAGGCTGCCGATTCTGCTCCCCGTTTTTGAGGGGAGGTGATAGCATGGAACTGGTCATTATTTTTATGATTATGCTGCTTGTTATCATTTTGGTCGTAAAAAACTAATGCAAGGAAAAAGCCGCCAACTCTCATCCACACGGCGGCTTTCTCCCTTGTAATATCACTATAGGGGAGCCGGCACTGTCGTACCGGGCATCCTTTTCTGTTGTCATTATACCAAAACAAATCTCTTTTCGCAAATTTTGCCTCAAAAACAAAAATCACCGCGAAGCGCGTGCCTACACTGCTAATTGCTCACTGCTCACTGTCTTCTCGCGCCTGACAAAAAATCCGTCATCCGTTTACCGTATATACATCCCATGAAGCACAAAGCGCTCACGCCCGGTTCACGGTTCGCGGTTCACGAACCGCAGCTCAATGGATGCCAAAAGCCAATCGCGAGCTGACGTCTGATGTCTGAAATCTGACGTCTCAATCCTGCCTGACAAAAAAATCCCCCATCCGCGATGAACACGGACGGGGGATTTTTTGTTTCTTATTTTACGACTGCAAAGAAAGATTGCGGATGGCCGCAGACCGGGCATTCTTGCGGGGCGGCGACGGATTCGGCTGTAAAGCCGCAGTTCGCGCACATCCAGAGTCGTTTCTCGCCTTTTTTGAAGAGCGTCTCGTTTTCCACATCCGCCAGGAGCATTTTATAACGCGTCTCGTGGCGTTTTTCGATTTCACCAACTTTGTCGAAGAGCATCGCGATGTGGTCGAAACCTTCTTCGCGCGCCGTCTTTGCAAATTCCGGATACATGGACGTCCATTCGCCGTTTTCGCCGGCGGCCGCCGCTTTCAGATTGTCGGCGGTATTGTCCGAGAGGCCGCCCAAGAGCCAGAACCAGATTTTGGCGTGCGCTCTTTCATTGATTCCCGTTTCCGTGAAAATTCCGGCGATTTCTTCGGAATCTTTTTTCGCTTTGGCCGCAAAAAGCTGATACTTCACATGCGCCATCGATTCGCCGGCAAAAGCCGCTTCCAAATTTTTCTCCGTCTTGGTGCCGGTCAACTTGGCCGCTTCTTCCAACAATACTTTTTCGTTCATTTTGAACCTCCTGAAAATAAAAATTTTGATTTTAGATTTCAATCGACAGGAAACGAAACCCAATCTCTCGGCGCTTTCGTTTCTTGCGTATTCATTTTAGGGGATATATCGAAGCTCGTCAATCGGGAATTTTGAGTTTTTGAGAGGAAACATTTCGATTTTAGGTCCACCGAAATTTTGCGGGCGCCGCGCTTCACCAATTTCGCTCTTGCAGAGCCCAATCGTGCTCGGCGCTGTGCTTTTGCAAATGGCGGATGTCTTTTTCGATTTCTTTGAATTTTTCGTCCGTCACGTCGGCATGCCAATAGAGGGAGCCGATGTGCGTCCCGTAATCCACCGTTTCCTGATTGGCCATGCGTTCCTGCAAATCGACGATCTGACACTGCTGCCAAATCAAAATGCCGACCAGCAATATCGTCAGTGCCAGAAAAGCGAGATTCGATTTCTTTTGCAAAAAAGAGCGCACGCATTCTCGTTTCATCATATCAATCCGCATCCGGCAATTCCAAATGGTCTTTTGTGAAATCAATCCAGAGCTTGGCCGCGCGGGGGAGATGGCGACCTTTTTTCCAGATGACATACAGCCGATGCGTCATGTCCGGCTCAATCAGCGGGCGCATCACGACGTCCGTCTCTTTTTGTCCGGCAATGAGACGGCTCGGCAAAATGGCGACGCCGAGGCCCGAGCCGACGGTCTGCAGCATCAATTCGCATTGGCTCGTCTCAAATACGACTTTGGGTGCAAAGCCGACTTTCTCGCAGGCCGCCAAAATTTCGTCATGCAAATTGAAATCGTGACGATAGAGGACGAGGGGATACTCCGCCAAAAGTTTCAGCGGCACGGCGTCCATTCCCGCCAAGGGGCACGCGGGTGACATCGCGACGCACATATCGTCGCGGGACAGGAAAAATGATTGAAACGCTTGGTTCGGTATCGTGCAAATGATGCCCACGTCGACAGCGCCTTCTTGCACGGCGTGCTCGATGGATTTGGAGCCGTGCTCGTAGAGCTTGATTTCGATTTGCGGATATTCTTTTTTGAATTCGCCGAGCAATTTCCCGAAGACATGAGCGTCCGTCAGTGGCGGCAATCCGATCTCGATGGTGTCCTGCTTGAGATTGTATTCGTTTTCGAAATCCGTTTTCAAATGGTCGAACATGAAGAGGCAGCGCTTCGTGTAATTCAAGAAAATCACGCCGGCCGCCGTGAGCTCCACGGTCTTGGCATTGCGCACGAGAAGTGTCACGCCGAGCTCCGTCTCCAGCGCTTTCACCATGCGGCTGATGGCCGATTGGGAAATATCGAAAACGTCGGCGGCGCGGCTGAAGCTTTTCTGCGCCGCGACTTCCGCAAAATATCGCAAATGTCTGTAATCCATCATAGTGCTTCCTCCTTGCCTTGCCGGCTCTTTTGGTGTGGAATTATGCTGCTTCGCAGCATGCGCCTGGCGGCGCGAGTCATTTTCGATGAATTTCTTTTTGCACCTTTCGGTGCGGGTCATGCGGGGAGCTTTCCCGCGGAGCTCCTTACAGCACTTCATTTCCTTTCTTTCCCGGGAAAGAAAGGAAACGAAGCAA
>CAVHDO010000089.1:0-6779 GCA_963634795.1 Oscillospiraceae bacterium | reverse complement strand
CCTTTCTTTCCCGGGAAAGAAAGGAAATGAAGTGCTGTAAGGAGTTCCGTACGAAAGAATAAAACATGATTGGCGCCGAAGGCGCATATAATATAAAAACGTCGCGAAGCGACACCGCTAAAATCTGATGTCTGATGTCTGATGTCTGATGTCTGATGTCTGATGTCTGACGTCTCCGCCTTGCCTGACAAAAAAGCTCAGCATGTTATCCTGTGCACTATGCACTGTGTACTGTGCACTTTTCTGATGTCTCGAAATTGCTCGGCGATAATGCAAAAGAAAAAAGGTGGATAAATTCCGCCTTTTCCTTTCATATAAAAAATTTCTATAACAAAAATGGGCATAAAATGCAATTTCCCTCTTGACAAACAGTAGGGGGGGGGTGATTTAATATTTACGAATATAGACGGATGGGAATCGGATCGGAGAAGGGGATCCGGCGGAGGATAGTTGGGTCGTTTTGGCAAGGAGAAGTAGCATGAAAGGGAAAAGAGGAAATAGGATGAGCGGCAAAATGAAGAAAATCGGCGTATTGGCAGCGGCGATTCTTTTGGCGTGGGGGAACGGATTTCCGGTTAGATCTGCTCCGGAGAGAGCTAATCTTATTACTACGACTGGAACTACTACTTTACAAGTGTGGTGGATTTTGCCTGAAGCTCCACTTGACCCAACCAGTGAGAGGATGACACCCGTTGATGATACTGGTTCTTCTACTTCTTTGGATGCTTGGAATGAGTTTAGTATGCGTCTTAACACTGCGGATGTTGCCTCGGGAGCTGTCGGCGCTGTCACAGGCGGTACGTTATATACCGAATTGCATCTGGAAGAGAACGGAAATTATATCCGGCAAGCCGATACCACGGGCGCCAACTTGGCTACTTTGGAGACGGAGCTTAAAAAGAGAGACATCGTCAATGTGACGTCCTCCACTTTCCAAATTAATACGGCATCGAGCCGGGATGCGAATAATATTCTCAATACGGTCTATACGGTCTCGACAAAAGCCGCTTCTTTTATGGAGGGGGATACCGGGCTCGTCACCGGAGGCGGGCTTTACAATGAAATCCATGTGTCGGATGGGATTGCTATCAGGGCCTCCAATACTGTGGCACAGAATCTTATCGATTTGGATGCGCAAGTCAAGACGAATACGGAGAAAGTCGAGCACAATACGGAAGCGATAAAAAATCTGAAAAACATGTCGAACCTGACGAAAAAGGGAGAGGCCGTTGTCAAGAATCTGGCGCAAGGCGTCGTCACAATGAAAGGGGACGGCGTCAGCATCGACGTCAAGGCAGTGAAAAACGAAGAAACTGACAATTTGATTTACCAAGTCACCGCTGTGGACGCGCTCGTTAAGGACGGGAATACCGGGATCCTGACGGCGGATAACGCCTATACCGAATTTCGAGCGGACGGCAAGTATATCCGCGCCGATAAGACCGTGGGAATCAATCTGGGCATCTTGGATACGCAGATCAAAACGAATGCGGATAACATCCTCGATCTCGAGAATCGGATCGGAAATAAACTCGACGTTATCGCCGGGCAGATCAATCCTGTCGCGGCGGGAACGGCGGCTTTGGCTGCATTGCAACCCGAAGCCTATGACCCGAACGACAAATGGAGCTTTGCTGTGGGCTACGGGCATTATAGGAATGAAAACGCCACGGCGATGGGCATTTTCTTCAAGCCGGAAGCCATGGCGACCTTTTCCGTCGGCAGTACCGTCTGGAGCGGCGATTCCATGCTGCGGGTAGGGGCGTCCTTCAAGGCGGGATGCGCGGATCAGGCGGCAAAGGAACAGGAAGAAAAGAAACCGGAGAAGCGTCTGCAAGATCTTGAGATAGAGGGAACCATGCAGGATCGAGCGATCGAGATGCCGCAGGGACGAGTGGCGAAATGGGAGGCCGAAGACGCGGAGCAAGCTAAACGAATGGCTGTTTTGGAAACGGAGCGTCAAGCACTGCAAGCCGATTGGTCGCTTCAAATAGCGATGAATCGGGCGCAGGAGAAAGAATTGACGAGGTTGTCGAAAGAAATGAAAAAGCTTCGAGTAGACCGGGAAAAGAATCAAGGGGAGCGAGTAAAACAAAAAGAACGGTTTGCGGCGCTTCTGATACAGATGGAAATGGCAAAAGGAGAAAGAGTATGAGAAGGGATAGAGTGTGTCTTGGGATTGTTGCTATTTTGGCATGGATGTCGATAGGGAATTCATTTTCTGTTAGAGCGGTAAATGGGTATCCGGAGTTGGTTCATTCGTTAACTTATGCAGGCGGGCCTCTAACGATTACAAAGACTTTTGTTGAAAAAGAAGGATCTCGAAGCCTTTATGACTACAAAATTAGCGTGAAGACAAGCGAAATCAGCTCCGGCGCTACCGGTGTTGTGCTGGGTAAAACCGCTTATGCCGAGCTACGGACCGGAGCGGGGAGTGGTACCTTGGTCAAATCATCGAACAGTACGGCGACAAATCTTAAAAACTTGGATACCCAGCTTGCCAAGATGGGTAACGAGAGTATCGTATCCGGGAGTACGGCGGCTATCACCGTGGAGACTGGCGCTACGGTGAAGGACGAAAACGGTATAGATAAGACGACCTACACCGTTAAAGCGAATACAGGGGATATCGGAAGTGGGCTGGGTACCCTCGTCACGGGCGGTACTCTGTATAATGAAGTGCATTTGTCGGAGAATGGAAATTATATCCAAGCGAGCAAGAAGACCGGTGAGAATTTGAAGTTATTGGATACGCAGATAGAGACAAATAGAGTTCAGATTTTTGATAAGAACAAGGCGGACATCGAAAATCTGACCAATTTGGATGAGGCGACAGTGACCGATGCGGGAAAGAGCGTCTTGAAAGGTCTTGTCAAAGATGGCGTCCAAGTGGCGGCGGGGAATGAAAGTATCACCGTCACGCATGAGGATAATGCGGATGGGAATCGCACCTACACCATTTCGGCGCAAACGGGGGAAGTCGCTAAAGGCTCCAATCAGCTTGTCACCGGTGGTACCGTCTACAAGGAACTCTTGCTGGAGGATCGTTCTTTCAATTATTTACAACCGACCGACAACACAGCCGGAAACATCATGACGCTGGACGCGCAGGTCAAGACCAATGCGGACAATATCACGGCTCTTGATCAGCGGGTGGGAAATAAGATTTCCGTGCTCAGCGGAGATCTCAATCAAGTCGCGGCGAATGCGGCGGCCTTGGCGGCTCTTCGTCCCGAACCTTTTGATCCCGACGATAAATGGAGCTTTGCCGTAGGCTATGGTCATTATCGGAATCGGAACGCGGCGGCTGTCGGTATCTATCTCAAACCGGACGCCGACACCACGATTTCTTTGGGCGGCACCGTGTGGAGCGGCGATCCTATGCTGAATATGAGCACGTCCTTCAAGCTCGGCAGTCGCGGCAAGGCCGTCAAGTCGCCGACGAATGCGAAGCTGAATAGGTTGGCGAAGCGGATAAAAGCGCTCGAAGAGATTGACGCCAAGCAGAACAAGGCCATCAACGGTTCTTTGCAACGAATTAACAAGATGGAAGGCGCTCGCGTCAGTCAAAACAGTCGGCTCGCTTATCTCGAAGCAGATGGTCAAATGTGGCGAGAGCGTCATCAGAGACAAATGGCGGTCGTTACCGAAGCGGCGCAAGAGACGGAAAAGCTCAAAGTCGAAGAAAAGGGGCTTATCGTGGGCTATGCGAATTTGAAAGAAGAAACTGTTAAAATCAAGGGACAAATTACGGCTGCTTTAGCGCAGGTAAAACTCTCACAGGGCAAATGAGAACGCAAAGAATGTTGTTGATTTTGCGGCGAGCGAGGTAAGGAGAGGCAAAATGAGACAAAAGCAAGGGAAACGTGTTGTTTTTGGGACGGTATTGGTTTTGTTGACACTTGGGGATGGATTTTTCACCAAGAGTGAGGCGCAGTACTCTATAGTGGATCTTGCTAGGTACATAACAGTTGATGGTCCGTTAAATCAGACTAAAAGTACATTCAACCAAAATATTGTAAACAATACGATTACAGCGAAAACCATTACTGACAGTGGCGGCGGCGGTTGGAGCTCTACTGCTTCCGGTATGATTACCGGCGGGCAAGCCTATTCTGAACTCCGGGCTAGCGGCACTTATATCAATGCGAGTACCCGAACGAATGCCAATGTCACGGCGCTGGATACGGCCTTGGCTTTTGTGAAAAATGAGGAAATCAAAGCCTCTACGGAGAATGATGCGCTGACCGTCGCCAAGAGACAAGTCACCGATACTAATGGGATTACGACGACCACTTACGAAATCCAAGCAAAAAAAGCGACCATAACGGCGGATGATACCGGTCTCGTTTCTGGCGGCGACGCCTATGATGAACTGCGGAAGGGCGCGGATGGGGTCAAAATCAGCTCAACGAATACGACGGCGGCGAATCTCACGGCATTGGATGACCAAGCAAAGCTGAATGCCGAACAGATCGAGAAAAATGAGAAAGACATCCAAGATTTGCGCGACATGAAGAATCTGACCGAAGACGGGAAGACGTACATCAAAAATCTTGCCAAAGATGGCATTAAAGTGAAATCCGGGAATGAGACCATCATCAGCGTCGACAAGTCGGAGATTGGCGGCGTCGTGAATTACAAAGTCTCGGCGCACACGGGTGAGATCGGGGAAGGATTGACGACCCTTGTCACCGGTGGCAAAGTGTATGAGCAAGTACATTTGTCATCGGATGGGAATTATGTCAAGCAAACCAATAGCACGGCGCAAAATCTCAGCGCTTTGGATGATCAAGTCAAGGCCAACGCCGACCTCATCGAAGACCTCGACAATCGCGTCGGAAATAAGATTGAAGGTCTCTTTGAGGACCTTAGCCAAATCAGCGCCGACGCCGCGGCGCTCTCCGCTCTTCGCCCCGAAGGTTACGAGCCGGATGATCGTTGGAGCTTCGGCGTGGGCTACGGGCATTATAAGAACAGAAATGCAGGCGCACTCGGCGTCTTCTTCAAGTCGGACTTCGATACGACATTTTCCTTTGGGAGTACCGTCTGGAGCGGCGACCCCATGCTGAATGTGGGCGCCTCCTTCCGTCGTAAACGCTCGTCCGGGACGTACCGTACCGCTCAGGAATTGAACTATCGCATTCGTGCGCTGGAAGCGATGAATAGGAAGCGAAACGAAACGCTTGCGACACAAATCAAGCGGATTGAAAAAGCAGAAAATACTAGTTTCATCGCGTCTCATCGTATCGCGCATCTCGAGACGGTGAATCAAAAACTGAAAGAGGAAAATAAAATTCGGGCGGACGCCATTGCGGCCAGAGCAAAAGAAATCGCAGAGCTCCAAGCCGGTGTGAAAATCATCCGCGCGAACAACGAAGAAATCAAAATGGACAATGCCAAGCTCAAGGAGCAGATTGATATGTTGGCTGTCAAGATAAAAGAGGCGGAAAAAGCGAAAAAGATAGCTGAAAAAGAAAAGAAAGCGGCGGAAAAAAGGAAGAAGACCGAGGCGACGACAAAGCCTGTCGCTAAATTGGAATCTACAAGCGGCGCGAAAGCGGTAACAAAGACTGCGGTCAAGCCGGAGACAAAAGTCGAAACCAAAGCGACTGTGAAGCCGGAAATCAAGAAGGAATCGGCTAAGGCTGTCGCTAAAGTAGAAATGGCCAAGGACGTCAAGAAGACGGCGGTGAAGAAGGAAGAGGAAAAAGGAAAGAAAGACGTGATTGCTCCCATTTCCGTAAAACCGTTGGCGAAGTCTGTTTTCAAAACCCAGCTCCAAGCCGTAGCTCAAGCGGAACTAAAATCCGAAGCGAAAACGGTAGTGAAGTCGGAAGCTAAAGTAGCGAAACCTGAAGTAAAAGCTGTAGTGAAACCAGAAGTCAAAGCAACTGTAAAACCGGAAGTCAAGAAGGAAGCGGCTCCGTCGCATTTATAAACAATCGCGCGGAGCGCGTCAGCTTTCATCTAATAGCTAACAACTATCTTGCGCCTGATAGAAAAAGCCAAGCAGTCATCTGATGTTTGATGTCTGAAGTCTGAATCTTGTCTGACGCAAAAGCGGAGCAGGAATTAGGATTATTTTTCTTTACCCCGGGTCATCATTGCGAGCCCGGTGGCGGATTGAACATCGCAATGTCAGTTTCTTTGTTGGAATTGCCGAAAGACACTGGGGAGGGTGTATCACTTTCTCTTTCGATTCTTCGGCTTTCCATACACTTCTCCATCGCCGGAACGGTACTGGGGAGGAGGATTTCCTTTTATCGGAGGAATGTCGGGCGCGTTTCGGGATCGGTGTGGAATATCCATCGCCAACCTTACTCTCATCGGTTTTGCGCGCGACGTTTCATTCGACTTCTCCTTTGCCGGAATGGCAGAGAAAAGGGCGGGCATTTTGTCCGTTCTTTTTTCTTGGGATTTTTTAGGGGGCTGTGAAAAGATGAAGTAAGGAGACCCGCCTGTGCAAAATTTGTCGACGCCGCGTCGATAAAAGTTAGTAGTTAGTAGTGAGCAGTGAGCAGTGCAGGTATGCGCTTCGCGCAAATTTTTTATATGTTGAGAATCACAAACGCCGCAAAATCCAAGCAAGAAAAAGCTCGGCCAACTGCTAATTGCTCATTACTAACTGCTAACTGTCGTACACTGGCGGCGGCTTCGTTTCCTTTTTTTCTCGGGAAAGAAAGGAAATGAAGAAGCTGTAAGGAGTTCCGTACGAAAGAATAAAACATGATTGGCGCCGAAGGCGCATATAAATATAAAAATGTCGCGAAGCGACA
>CAVHDO010000088.1:0-6914 GCA_963634795.1 Oscillospiraceae bacterium | reverse complement strand
CGGCTCTCCAAAGTCCGGCTTTTGGGGCGCGTGACGGAATTTTACATTTACATTATGCGCGGGACGCCGCTGATGCTGCAGATCCTTTTTATCTACTACGGTCTGCCCATGCTGCCCGGGATTTCCATTCAGCTGAACGATTTCTCCGCGGCCATCTTTGCCTTCGTCGCCAATTACGCCGCATACTTTGCGGAGATTTTCCGTGGCGGCATTCAATCCATTCCCCGCGGACAGTACGAAGGCGCCAAAGTCCTCGGTTTCTCCTATCGGCAGACCATGTGGCACATCATTTTGCCGCAAGTCATCAAGCGCGTCCTGCCGCCGCTCGGAAACGAGACCATTACACTCCTGAAAGACACTTCCTTGGTTTACGTCCTCGCGATGAACGACCTCATGCGCGTCACCCGCTCCATCGTGCAGCGCGATTTCGACACGACCGCCTTCTTCGTTGCCGCCGTTTTCTACCTCGTCTGCACCTATTTCCTGACAAAACTCCTCGCATGGCTCGAAAAACGCTATGCCGTCTACGAAGAATGAGGGATTCCCATGGCACTGATTGAAATGAAACATATCAAAAAATCCTACGGAGACCTCGAAATTCTTCACGACATTTCGCTCTCCGTCGAGCGCGGCGAAGTCGTCTCGCTCATCGGCCCGTCGGGCGCCGGGAAATCCACGTTTCTGCGCTGTCTGAATACGTTGGAAACGGTGCAGGGCGGCACGATTTCCGTCGACGGCGACACGCTTGTCTCAGAAGAAAACGGCAAAGTCATCTACGCCGCGCCCGACGCGCAGCGGAAAATTTTGGCCAAAATGGGCATGGTCTTTCAGTCATTTAATCTGTTTCCGCACATGACCGTCATGGAAAATCTGCTGGCCGCGCCGCTCGTCGTCAAGAAAATGAAACGTGAAGACATCCTGCCGCGCGCCGAAGCGCTTCTCGAAAAGGTCGGTCTTTCGGAGAAACGCGATGTCTATCCGGGAAACTTGTCCGGCGGTCAGAAACAACGCGTCGCCATCGCGCGCGCCCTCGCGCTCTCGCCGGAAATTATGCTCTTCGACGAGCCCACATCGGCGCTCGATCCCGAACTCACGGGCGAAGTCCTCGCGACGATTCGCCAGCTCGCGGAAGAAAAGATGACGATGATCATCGTGACGCACGAAATGGCCTTCGCGAGATCCGTTTCCGACAAAGTTCTTTTCATGGACGGCGGTTACGTCGCGGAGGAGGGCACACCGGAAGATATTTTTGGCCATCCGAAGAATGAGCGGATGAGGGAATTTTTGAAATCGGTGCTGAAGTAGCGGTTGCTGTTGTCCGTTCTCCGTGTTACCGTTTACCGTGCGTGAGAAACTTTTGGTTTCATGGAGCATGAGGAACGGTGAACGGTGAACGGTGAACGGTGAACGGTAGACGGATAACGGGAAACGGGCAAGAAAAAAGCTCTGCGGCTGAGATGCTGCGGAGCTTTTTCGTTTCTTCAAAAGACGTCGCTGTGCGTGCCTGTTCGGGTCAGGTACAAAATTAGTTTATCGTTATTGATTTTGTAGATTAAGAGCCAATCCGACGTGATGTGGCATTTGCGGCAACCCAAATACTCTCCGGAAAGGCTGTGGTCTTTGTATTTCTCCGGCAAGGGAACGCCGGCGGCGAGTGTGTCGACGACGTAACCCATCAAAGATAAATCGTATCCGCGCCTCCGAATCCGTTTCAAATCTTTTTTGAAAAGGGAAGTTTGCTGGATTTGGTAGCGCGGCGTCATTTGTCCAAATCCTCCAAGAGTTCTTCAAAACTGTTGTACGATTTTCCGCGCGCGGGATCTTTTTCCATGGCTTCCACTTCGCGAATGGCTTCCAGTGTCGTCTGATTCGGGATGTCGCCGCTGATGTCGAAGGGGATGCGATACTCGCGGACGGTTTTCCGCATAAATAAATTGATGGCCGTCGTCATCGACATCCCCATGTCGTGACAAAATGCTTCAAAGTCTTTTTTCGTGTCGGCATTGACACGGATGTTCAGATTGACATTTCCTGTTGCTTCCATGATGGCACCTCCTGTGTTTTGTGTTTATAGTATAACGCGGGATTCGTTACGGTGTCAATTGTTTGTGTCGAAATTAGGGAAGAGGGAAGCGGGAAGAGAGGCGTGGCTTTTTCGTTTCTCTTCTTTTGCGGCGTTTGGTGCTGTCCGATTTCCGTTGATCGTTGACCGTGCGTGAGAAATTTTGGTTTTCATGTGTTGTGAAAGTTTGAAGGGTTTGAAAGGGCTTGAAAATGCTTGAAATGGCTTGAAATGGCTTGATGGCGTGAAGCACTTTGGTTTTCATGCGACATGAGGGACGGTGAACGGTCAACGGAAAACGGATTACGGACTTTTTTTCGTGAGTTCCAAATTCCGGAGCAGAATATTTTTTCCGCGCCAGGCGAAGGCGTAGGCGGCGTATTTTTTTTCGAAGGCGCGGTGGGAGAGGGGGGCGAGATTCTCTTTGCTGAGGCGGGGGATTCGCGATTCGCGGAGCTCCGGGAGAGGGGACGGGGCGGCGGTCTCGTTGTAGGGACAGATTTTTTGGCATTCGTCGCAGCCGAAGATGAGGGGCGTCCGGGCGACGATGGTTTCTTCTTCGGGCGTCAATTCTTTTTTCTGCGTGAGATAGGATTTGCAACGGTTTCTTTGAATACCGCTCTCGGAAATGGCGCGGCCGGGGCAAGCGGCGAGGCATTTTTGGCAGGCACCGCAGGAGAGGGCGATGGGCGCGTCGGGGGAAGCGGAGAGATTCGTCAGGAGCGCGCCGATGGTGAAGTAGGAGCCGTATTTCGGATGGATGAGGCAATGATTTTTTCCGTAGAAACCGAGGCCGGCGAGGTAGGCGAGGTGCCGGTCGACCAAGGGCGAGGTGTCGCAGATGGGAAGAAACGCGGCGTCCGGCTCCGTTTCCGAAAGAATCGCGGCGAGGCGTGAGAGGTAGTTGCGATTGATTTTGTGGTAGTCGCGCGCGCGGGCGTAGAGGGCGAGATTCGCGTCCGCCTCTTCCGTTTCTTGCTTGTACGGGAAAAGGACGACGATGGCGGCGCGGGCGTCGGGAAGGAGAGCGCCGGCGTCCGTGCGCGCGTGGATATTTTCCGGCACGAAGGGGACAGCGGGATCCTTGGCCAGCGTTTCCGAAAGCGAGGCGGGAAACGGGAGCGGCGCGATGCCGCAAGCGTCGAGCGAGAGACTTTGCGCGGCGTCTTTGATGTCTTGCGCGGTCAATTTTCGATTCCTTTTCGCGCTTGGACGCCTTTGTCGTAGTAATGTTTGATTTTTTTCATTTCCGTCACGAGGTCGGCGGCGTCGAGAAGAATATCCGGCGCGCCGCGGCCCGTCACGACGAGCTCCGTATTCGGATTTCTCGCGTCCAGAATGCGCCGGGTGTCGTCGTCCGTCGCCAAATCGTACCAGCAGGCCATATTGTATTCGTCCAAAATGACGACGTCGTATTTTTGCACGGCGTTGACGGCCTTTTCAATCCCTGCGAGCACGAGGTCGCGGTAATCTTTCGGCGGATGACCGGCGGGATAGACGGTGAGCGCTTTGCCCCACGCTTTGATTTCTTCGTCCGTGAGCATGCCTTCTTTGGCGATAAAATACGGCTTCCCGACGGTGATGAGCGTGATGCCGGGAATCGTTTGCAAAATTTTCTGCTCGGAATAGGCGAGCGATTTCATGAACTGGATGATGCAGACGGATTTCCCGGCGCCGACCGCGCGAATGGCCAGGCCGATGGCGGCGGTCGTTTTTCCCTTGCCGTCGCCGGTGTAGATTTGAATCATGACGAGCTCCTTTTTTGAAATTGAGGAAATAATTTTTCTGTTTCATTATACACGAGGCGGGGGCGCGGCGCTATGTATGTTTTTCGGGCATATTTCCGTATTTCTTATAAGTATTGGCATTTTGGCGGCCGTTTCTTATAATGGAAGAAATTTTGTTTTATTTGGAAAGGAGCAGGGAAATGAAAAAGAAACAGGCAGCGGCGGTCTTGGGATTGGCGGCCATTTTGGGCGCGGGCGCGGCGGAAGCGGCTTCGGTCGTCTATTTCACGCGCGATTTGTCGGCAGCCGGATTGCAGAAGGCGTATGAAAAGGTGAATGGAAATATTTCCGGAAAGGTCGCGGTGAAGCTCCACACGGGCGAGCAAAACGGGCCGAATATTTTGCCGCGCGAGTGGGTGGCGGAATTGGTGCGAAAGGATATTCCCGGCGCGACGATTGTGGAAACGAATACGTATTACGCGGGGGATCGCGACACGACGGAAAAGCATCGCGAGACGATTCGCGTGAACGGCTGGGATAAAGTCGCGCCCGTCGACATCATCGACGCGGAAGGGGCGGCGCTTCTTCCCGTCCGCGGCGGGCACCATTTAGAGGAAATGTCGGTCGGAAAAAATTTGTTGCAATACGATTCGCTCGTCACGCTCACGCATTTCAAGGGGCACACGATGGGCGGCTTCGGCGGCTCGAATAAAAATATCGGCATCGGCTGCGCGGACGGAAAGGTCGGGAAAATGTGGATTCATCGCGGAAATTCCGGCAGCCAATGGGGTATTTCCAAAGAACCTTTCATGGAACGCATGACGGAATCGACGAAATCGGTGATTGATTATTTCGCGCCGCACGTCACCTATGTGAACGTCTTGAGAAATATGTCGGTCGATTGCGATTGCGCCGGTCTTTCCGCCGCGCCCGTCGTGACGCCGGATATCGGCATCCTCGCCTCGACGGATATTTTGGCCGTCGACAAAGCGTCCGTCGATATGATTTACGCGCTGCACCACGACGCCGGCCACGACCTCATCGAACGCATGGAAAGCCGCAAAGGTCTCCGCCAGCTTTCGTACATGAAGGAGCTCGGCATGGGGGATGACGATTATATTTTGATTGATTTGGATCACGAAGAGAAACCGATTACGCCAGAGGAAGCCGTGTCGGAAGTGGGGAAATAGAAACGGAAACAGCGACTTCAATGGTTGCTGTTTTTAATGGGAGTAGTATGTCCATAGCTTATTTTTCGAGTATTTTGTTATGTTTACAAAATTTTTTTGAAGTATTTTTGATTTTTCCTATACGGAAAAAAGTTAACAGTTGATGAATAATAGTGTGCTTGCACTTATCGCAGTGATAAAGAAGAAATTAAGTTTTGTTCTTTGTCCTTGGTTGAGCGATCTTTTTTAAAATACCGGTAAGACCTGAGTATTTCTAGTCTTTTTCTTATCCCCTCTATGATATAATATTTCCATTCTATATCAAAAGGGAGATTTTTTTATGATTAAAAGCGGTTCTTGGAATCGGGAATTTCTTTCCGGTCTGTTTCATTTGATTTCCGGCTATTGGAAAAGCGAGGAGCGGCGGTCGGCGTTTCTTTATTTGGCGGCGATTGCGGCGCTGACGGTCGCGGCGGTTTACATGACGCTGCTGATTAATGAATGGTACAATTCATTTTATTCGGCGTTGCAAAATTACGATACGGACGCGCTGTGGCACGGGCTTTTGCTCTTTACGGGGCTGGCCTTTGCGCACATCGTTTTCGCCGTGTATGCGAGCTATTTGCAGCAACTTTTGTCGCTGCGTTGGCGGCGCTGGATGACGGAAGCGTATCTGGGAAAATGGACGGAGGGCGACCGTTACTATCGGATGGAAATGTTCTCGCGCGAGTCGGACAATCCGGACCAGCGAATTTCCGAAGATATCCAGACATTCACGTCGCAGACGCTTTCTTTCATGATGGGACTTTTGCGCGCCGTGACGACGATTATCTGTTTCATCTTCGTGCTCTGGTCGCTCTCGGAGCCGATTTCCTTTACGCTTTTCGGGGAAACGTGGACGGTCGGCGGCTATCTCGTCTGGACGGCGCTCGTGTATTCCGTGCTGGGGACGTGGGTCACGCATTACGTCGGGCATCGGCTCGTCGGATTGAATTTCAAACAGCAGCGGCTGGAAGCGGATTTCCGTTTCGGCATGGTGCGGCTGCGCGAGGCGGCGGAAAGCGTGGCTTTCTACGCGGGGGCGAAGAGCGAGCGCGCGCTGCTGTCGAAACGTTTCGCGCTGGTGCTGGCGAATACGTATTTGATTGTGAAGAAACAAAAGCAGCTGTCCTGGCTGACGAATGGGTACATGCAGGTCGCGATTATATTTCCTTTCGTCGTGGCGCTCCCGCGGTATTTATTGAAGGAAATATCGCTGGGCGGCCTGATGCAGATTGCAAACTGTTTCGGCAAAGTGCAGGATTCGATGTCGTATTTCGTGGAGGTGTACACGAGTCTGGCGGCGTGGCAATCGTGCGCGGAACGTCTTCTGACTTTCGACGCGCATATCCGCGAGCTGTCGGCGGCGCAGGAGAAGGAGCCGCTGATGAAGGAAACGGCGGAGCGCGACCTGCGGCTTTCGGACGTGTCGGTGAAGCTCCCGTCCGGCGCGCCGCTTTTGTCGCATGTGAATTTGTTGATCGGAGAAGGGGAGCACGTGCTTTTGAAAGGGCCGTCGGGCGCGGGGAAATCGACGTTGCTCCGGACGCTCGCGGGACTTTGGCCGTATGCGTCGGGAAAAATCGAAGGCCCGTCGCCGGTCGTTTCCATGTTCATCCCGCAACGCCCGTACATGCCGATGGGGACGCTACGCGAGGCGGCGGCATATCCGGGCGAGGGCGCCGAGGACGAGAAACTTTTGCCGCTTCTTTCCGCGGCGGGATTGTCGCACTTGGCGCCGCGCCTCGACGAAGAAGCCGATTGGTCGCACGTCCTCTCCCTCGGCGAGCAGCAACGCCTGGCTTTCGTCCGCATTTTCCTCCGCCGCCCGAGATGGGTCTTCCTGGACGAATCGACGTCGGCGATGGATGAGGACATGGAAGCCAAATTGTATGAAATGCTGACGAAACTCCCGGA
>CAVHDO010000087.1:0-7083 GCA_963634795.1 Oscillospiraceae bacterium | reverse complement strand
AATTAGTGCCACCGCCGTCGACTGTGTTTGTCGCTGTGCCGATGGTATTGTTGTACCCGAAGCTGGCCGAGTTGGTACCATAGACTGCGTTCTGATAGCCAACGGCGGTGGAATTATTGCCCGTTGCGGCGGCAGAGGCGCCAATGGCTGTGGAGTACTGACCGCCCGCGCTACTGCTGTCGCCGAATGCAGTGGCGCTTTCGCCTGTGGCAGCAGCTTCGTTACCGAGGGCGGTGGCTTTCGTTCCTCCAGCATTGGCACTGTAGCCGAGGGCTACGGCGTATTGATTACCAGTCGAAGAGCTGTTGCCGATGGCGATGGAATTGGTAGCGGCCGTTGCGGACGAGGCACTAGCTCCCATGACGAGGGAGTTATTGGCTACTTGGGTAATGCGCGTACCAAAGACAAGGGCACTGCTTCCGGAAACGGTATTATTCTGGCCGACTACGTAAGTATTGCTACCCGTTGAATTGATCGTATTCTGGTAACCAAAGCTGGATGAATTAGCGGCACTTACGGTGCTATTTGCACCAAAAGCGGTCGAATTTGTTGCGCTTGCTTGCGCATCATATCCAACTGCTATTGCATAGTCTGATGTTGCCTCAGTAATCTCATTAGCGCTACTCGCATAATCGCTCCCTCCTCCCAATGCTAACGCTCCTTTTCCTTTCGCACTAGCACTGACCCCAACCGCCGTTGCCGACACGCCACTCGTGCTTGTATTGGACCCAAGCGCCGTCGAAAAGTAACCATCAGCACTCGCCCACATACCAACCGCTGTAGCTTGAGAACCATTTGTTTTTGCATCATGACCAACCGCTGTATCATTGGTAGCGCCCGCTGTAGCGCCAGTACCAACCGCCACCGCGTTATCTCCTGAGACCGAACTACCGCTTCCCGCATTATAAGATTCGCTATACGCCCCCACCTGCGGCACTGCCCAGCTCCCCAATGCCAAAACAGCCGCCAGCAATGCCGCTTTCTTAAATCCTCTTATTTCCCCACGCATATACATTTCTCCTTTGTCTATCAAAAACAATCCCCTAACACTATCCCGCGCCTACAGCGGCCTCCCAGACCCCTTCTGCGCTGGATTTTCAATTATCCTACCACCCCCCCCCCTGCTATTTGTCAAGAGGGAATTTTGCTTTTTTCTCGCTTTGCATTATTAAACTTTTTTATAACCGACGCAAAGCTTGATGGATGCTATCTTTTTTTGTGGCATTTGTATTGAAAATCTTTCTGCTGATAGGGATGGGAAGCATGACTGGATTTGTTCTTTCCTTTGCGGCATTTGAGTTGATGTCTTTTTGCTGATAGAGATAAGAGGCCGAGCTTGGTGCTGCTTGGCTATTGCGGCAGGCAGGATTAAGACGTCAGATGATCAGACGTCAGACGTCAAATTTTGCTCAGCTTTTTTTGTCAGGCGCGAGATAGCGGTGTCGCTTCGCGACATTTTTATATGCGCCTTCGGCGTCCCATCATCCGGCGCTTCGCGACACCTTCCTCCAAAGGAAGGCTTGACTTGTAGCGGCCTCCGGCCGCATTTTATAAAAAATCATCGCCGCAGGCGATACCGCTTTCGTCTGACGTCTGACGTCTGACCATCTGACGTCTCGACCTCGTCTGACGACACCGCTTTTCGCTCTAAGCTCACGGCTCCAAGCTCCATGCTTACAGCTCCCAGCTCCCCGCATCATTCCATACAAAAAGAGCCGCGAAAAAATGAAAATTATTTTTTCACAGCCCCGTTTTCGTCTTTTATATCATTTTTCCGTTACACCAATTTCCCAAAATCAGCCCATTGGCGGAAGAGAGAGAGAACTTGGCAAAGGGTCGCGATGCGATTCTTTTGGATGGCCGGGTCGTCTGTCATGACCATGACCGCGTCAAGGTATGTGTTGATCGGCGCGACGAGATTTTTGAGCGCCGGGAGGGCGGCGGCGTAGTCGTAGGCTTTGTAGGCTGTCTCGACCGAGCCTCTCGCCACTTCGGCCGCTTGCCAAAGTTCACGCTCGGCGTCTTCGGCAAAGAGGGCGGGATTGAGGGCCGTTTCTTCTTTTCCTTTCGTGATATTCGCGAGGCGCGTCACGGCGGCACGGAGATCCGCATCTTCTTTGACGCCGCTTGCTTTCAGACTTTCTGCGCGA
This sequence comes from Oscillospiraceae bacterium, assembly GCA_963634795.1. GTDB lineage: Bacteria > Bacillota > Negativicutes > Veillonellales > Dialisteraceae > UBA1822. The sequence goes on along the minus strand of CAVHDO010000087.1, from coordinate 4,933 downwards.
AGGAAGATGGCGTAAATGTCGTCGACGGCATCGCCCAGGACGGCGTCCACGATGTCGTAATCGATGCCGTTTTCCAACAGAATCCCGCGAATGCGCTGACGGAAAAATTCTTCGATTTGCTGCGCGGCTTTTCCTTTGGCCGCCGCATCGCCCGGCAAAAGCGACAGGGCTTTCTCGATGCCGCGCCGCACATCCCAGTGAAGTTTCCCGTCCGCCAAAATATGCACGGCGCCGATGGTCTGGCGACGAAGGGCGAAGGGATCCTGCGAGCCGGTCGGAATGAGTCCGCGTAAAAATGTCGCAACGAGATTGTCCAATTTATCGGCCAAGGAAACGGCACGGCCGGCCGCTGTCTCCGGAAGCCGGTCTCCGGCAAAGCGCGGCATGTATTGCTCGAAAATCGCCTGCGCGACAGCCGGTTTCTCCCCGTCCAGCAACGCATATTCTTTTCCCATTTCGCCCTGGAGCTCGGTAAATTCTGTCACCATGCCCGTCGCGAGATCCGCTTTGGAAAGATAGGCCGCGCGGAGAGCGTCTTTGGTTTCCTCTTCCGAAAATCCCAAATCGGAAGCAATCAGCGCCGCCAGTTCCCCGATACGATCCGCCTTGTCGACCATGGTGCCCATGCCTTCTTGGTAATTGATGCGCGCGGAATCTTCGCGATGGCCTTCCAGCGATTTCTTTCTGTCATTGTCGAAGAAAAATTTCGCATCGTCGAGGCGCGCCCGGAGCACGCGTTCGTTTCCGATCTGCACATTTTCAATCGCGTGCGTGCCGCCGTTCCGGACGGTGAGGAAATACGGAAGCAGGCTCCCATCTTCTTTCTGCACGGGATAGTAACGCTGGTGATCGCGCATCGGCGTGACGACGGCAGGAACGGGGAGTTGCAAAAATTCCGCATCGATCCGCCCGTAGAGCGCCGTCGGATATTCGACGATGTAATTGATTTCTTCCAAAAGATCCGCATTGTGATGCACGACGCCGGAGAGCTCCGCCGCTTTTTCCAGAAGTCCTTGGCGAATCATTTCGCGCCGCTCGTCCTGATCGACGATGACATAGGCCGCGCGCATCGTCTCGCGATAGGCCGCCGGCTCTTTGATTTCCACGTTCCCTTCGGAAAGAACGCGATGGCCGCGGGAAATGCGACCGCTCTTCACGTGCGCGATTTCCATCGGGACAATCTGTTCTCCGCACAGCGCGACGAGCCAGCGAATCGGACGGATGAAACGAAATTCTTCGCTTCCCCAATGCATACTGCGTCCGAAGGAAATACCCGTCACGAGCTCGGTGAAAACGTCCGGCAAAATTTCTTCTGCCGGTTTCCCGACATTCACGATGTCCGCCCAGACGTAATCACCCTCGCGCACCAAAGCGTCTACGGAAATGCCGAGTCCGCACGCAAATCCTTCGGCCGCGCGCGTCGGTTTCCCGTCCGCATCAAAGGCCACGGAGACGGAAGGACCGCGTTTCTTCACGGCCTCGTCCGCCTGCCGCTCCGCCGCACTCGTGACCAAGACGGCCAAACGCCGCGGCGTCCCGTACACTTTCACATTCTCAAACGAAAGACGCGCCGCCGCAAGTTTCTCCTTCGCGAGCGTTTCCAACTGCGAAACCGCCGCCGGCATGACATTGGCCGGCATTTCCTCCGTCCCGATTTCCAAAAGCAGATCCCGACTCATTTCGCAGCCTCCTTCAGCATGGGGAAGCCCAGCTCCTCCCGTTTCTCCAAATACGCTTTCGCGCAAAGACGCGCCAGACTCCGCACGCGCCCGATGTATTCCGTCCGTTCGGCCAAAGAAATCGCGCCCGCCGCGTCCAGCAAATTGAATGTGTGCGAGCATTTCAACACATAATCGTAAGCCGGCAGCACGTAGCCGAGCCCGATGATGCGCTTCGCTTCTTTTTCATACATGTCAAACAGCTTGAAGAGCATGTCGTGATCGGACAAATCGTAGCTGTAGCACGACTGCTCGTATTCATTCTGGTGCCAAATGTCGCCATAGGTCACGCCGTCCGTCCAGATGAGGTCGTACACATTGTCCTTCTCTTGGATGTACATCGCGATACGCTCCAAGCCGTACGTGATTTCGACGGAAACGGGATGCTCCTCGATGCCGCCAACTTGCTGGAAATACGTGAACTGCGTGATTTCCATCCCGTCGAGCCACACTTCCCAGCCGATTCCCCAAGCGCCGAGCGTGGGTGATTCCCAGTTGTCCTCGACGAAACGAATGTCATGCTCTGTGGGATCGATGCCGAGCTCCTTCAGGCTATCCAGATACATTTCCTGAATCGTATCGGGAGACGGTTTCATAATGACTTGAAACTGATGGTGCTGATAGAGACGGTTCGGATTGTCGCCGTAGCGACCGTCGTCGGGACGGCGGGACGGCTCCACATACGCCACATTCCACGGCTCGGGTCCGATGGTGCGCAAAAATGTAGCGGGATTCATTGTCCCCGCTCCTTTTTCGGTATCGTACGGCTGCTCCAAAATACAGCCGCGCGCCGACCAAAATTTTTGCAATGAAAGAATGATTTGCTGAAATGTCATCATGACCTCCTTGCGAAACGGAAATTTCTTGTGTCAATGGCTTTATTGTACTCTACATAAGGGGAAATGTGCAAGAAAAAGGATGAAAAGCAGTGCATAGTGCACAGTACACAGTGCACAGGTTGACGTGCTTGGCGTTTTTGTCAGGCAAGATTAAGACATCAGATGATCAGACATCAGACGTCAGACGAGTCATAGGATTTGCTTCGCTTTTTTGTCAGGCGGGATGGAGACGTCAGACAATCAGACTTTACTATTAGCGCTCCTCGGCAATTTTTACTATATTTCGGCTCAGCGCGATTTTTTCGCTCTCGTAAAAATTTAATCACCCATCAACATGTCTTATCTTTGCGACGAAAAGGAATCCCGCGAAACAGAATTCCCTTTCGTTCAAAGCATCTCTATCTTTTCTCATTTATAAAATTGAACGTACCACTCTGCAAACTTGCGCACCCCCTCCCGCAAATCGGTCAACGGCTTATATCCAAAATCACGCTCCAGCGCACCGGTATCCGCATAAGTGACCAGCACATCGCCGGGCTGCATCGGCAGCCATTGAGCATGCTCTTCAAAATCATAATCTTTCGACAGCACACCCGCACGAATCAATTCTTCCTGCAAAATCCGTACGAAATCAGTCAGACTCTCCGGATTCTGATTCCCGATATTATAAACGGCATGCGGTGGCACCGGCAGACCATCTTCTCCGTACTTCCGTTCCGGCGCCCCTTGCATCACACGAACAACACCCTCAATAATGTCATCGATATAAGTGAAATCTCTTTTGCAATGACCATAATTAAAAAGTGGAATTGCCTCTCCCCCGCTCATTTTATTTGCGAAAGCAAAATACGCCATATCCGGACGACCCAAAGGACCATATACCGTAAAGAAGCGAAGACCCGTAGACGGGATATTGTACAATTTGGCATAAGCATGCGCCAAAAGTTCGTTGGATTTTTTCGTCGCTGCATATAAAGAAACCGGACTATCTGTTTTATCTTCAATGCTATACGGTACCTTTTTGTTACTTCCGTAAACGGAAGAACTGGACGCATAGACCAAATGCTCCACAGGCGTGCGCCCCTCATCGTAAGAGTGCCGACAAGCCTCCAAAATGCGATAGAAACCGATCAGATTCGCTTCTATATAAGCATCCGGATTGGAAATAGAATAGCGAACACCTGCCTGTGCGGCAAGATTCACCACAATCTGTGGCTTATATTGATCGAAAACAGATTCAATAAGGACCTTATCCGCCAAATTTCCCTTCACAAAACTGAAATTTCGGAATTGTTCCAGCTCACGCAAGCGCGCCTCTTTCAGTCGCACATCATAATAATGATTCATACTGTCCAAACCGACAATGCTGATACTTTCTTCTGCCGATAGTAAACATTTTGCCAAATTGGCGCCAATGAAACCTACCACACCGGTAATAAAAATGCTTTTGCTTTTCAAATCGATTTGAATTTTATTCGACATCATATCCTTATCTCCCCTCTTACAAATTCATTTTAATAAAACCCCACACTCATCGATTTATTTCCACCGCCCGACATCTCCGGTACCCATATCAATTTCCAAATACTCTAAGGTACGCTTAATCGTATAAATCAATCCATATCGCCGAAGGCACTTGATCCCACTGCGAAATTTCCGAGGAAACCAAGTCACGATTCTTCCAATCCGAAAAGAGTATCCGTGCCGAATATCCCAAAGTTCTTTGCTTGCTTTCCAGTTCTTATTTTCTGCAAGTATTTCCTCAAACAAAACACAATAAATTGGAGAGAGCCTTGCTCTTACTCTTTCCTTTTCATACTCATTCAGCCCCTGCCAAATTTGCAAAGCACGCTTTTTAAACTCATTTGCTTCTTTAACCACTTCTGAAACAACGCTCGCTTCCCATTTGCTTTGATACAAAAATTTTTGTGTTTCGCAAAAGGCAACAAAATACGAATAGACGCTTTTATCCCCCCACCAGCAGGACATTATCGATCCCATCCTGATTCTGCGATGAAATAATTTTTGTGGAATAAATACCACTTTATCTGCCAAAAGCAATGCTTTTATAGTGTATATTGTATCCTCATAAAGAATCCCTTCATAAAAATCTAAATTATTTTCCAAAGTATATGCTCTCCGAATAAGTTGTAAGCAAACCGATGCCCGATGCTCATTATTAATATGCATTTCCGTAAACATTTTTTTACCGAGCTTACATTCACCTCCATAATCACCCTTCCGTCCCCAATAACTATTACCTCCGCTAACTCTCCTTGCTAGCGTTTCATTATCAACATCACGCTTATCCAAAAATACAACCCCATTAAAAAGCACCATATCCAAATCATTTCGTATAGCTGTATCATACAAAAT
>CAVHDO010000086.1:0-7095 GCA_963634795.1 Oscillospiraceae bacterium | reverse complement strand
GCGGGGTCATGATTGCGGATATGACGAGCGGGTATTGGCGCGATTGTTATATCGGTGCGAAGAGAATTTTGTGAAACAAAAGAGCCGTGAAAAAATGATTTTCATTTTTTCGCGGCTCTTTTTATATAAATGCGCGTAGCGCCACAAATTAGCCTTCTTCTGGAGGCGAACTTCCGGTGGACGGTCGCCGGTGGCACGTAGGGCCGGATGATGGACGGCAAGTATGTGAAACATAAAGCTTAGCAGTTTTTTCGCGTGAATCATGTACGATTTTTTCGTACGGAACTCCTTACAGCACTTCATTTCCTTTCTTTCCCGGGAAAGAAAGGAAACGAAGCAAAGGAAAGAAACCGCCGCCAGGGCAAAATTCGCCTCGGCTCATGGGGCGCCGCCGCTCAGCCTTAAATGCTTACGTCACCTGTTCACGGAGCTTTTACTTCATGACGCATTCTTGCCACTTAAGGTTGCGAGACGCGTCGGCGCCCCGGAGATTTTGGGGTTTAGGTGGGAATGTCGACGCGGAGCCGGCGAATTTTGCACAGGCGGGTCTCCTTGCGCGTTGCTTTGTGGCTCCACAACAAATCAAATCGAAAACAGTGGTCATAAACGGCTTATGAGAGCTTGGAGCGGAAAGTGGTATACTTTGTAGCGATTTTATAAAAATGTTGCCAAAAGGAACAGCACGAAAACTAACAGCTAACAGCTAACAGCTAACAGCCAATCACTGTTTTGCGCATGAGAAAAAAGCACTCCTTCGGTATGGGAGTGCTTTTTGATTGCGTTTCTTTTATTTTCCTTTGAAATTCGCCGGGCGTTTTTCGAGGAAGGCGGTGATGCCTTCTTTGAAATCTTCCGAGGAGGAGCATTCGGCGAGGAGGACGGCTTCGGCTTTCGTGAAGTTTTCGTAGTCTTTGTACATGCTCTTGTAGAGCAGGCGTTTCATATTTCTGTAAGCAAGCGTCGGGCCTTGGGTGAGTTTTTCGGCAAAGGCGCGGACGGTGGGCATGAGGTCGGCTTTGGCGGTGACGTCTTTGACGAGGCCGATGGCTTTGGCTTCTTCGGCGCTGACGGCGCGGCCGGTGACGAAGAGATCCATGGCGCGGTGCGTGCCGATCATGCGCGGGACGGTGAAGGCGCCGCCGGTGTCCGGGCAGAGGCCGATGCCGACGAAGGCTTGGAGAAATTTGGCGTTTTCGGAGGCAAAGACGAAATCGCAACCGAAGGCCAGATTCGCGGCGCCGCCCGCACAAGCTCCGCCGACGGCACAGAGGATGAGTTTGGACATTTTTTTCATCTGCAGGACGAGTTCGGAGAGTTTTCCGGCAAGCGGCGCCATGGATTCTTTGGAAAAATTCGGCTCGTCGCAATGCGCTTTCATAAAGCCGATGTCGCCGCCGGCGGAAAAGGCGCGCCCGGCTCCGGTCAGAATGACGACTTTGACGGCTTCATCCGCTTCGGCCGCTTTCAACGCGTCTTCGACTTCGAGCGCCATGGTCATGTCGAGGGCATTGAGTGTCGGCGCGTAGTCGAGGGTCAATGTGGCGATGCCGTTTTCTGTTTCGTAGTGGATTCTTTCGTAGTTCATGGGAACCTCCTATGGATAAAAATAGAAATGAGAGGCCGGGCTTGCTTGCTGCTTTCCTTTGGCGGCAAGTCGATGAAAAGCCGGGCGGTGATAGGGATGAGAAGCATACTTTGTCGGTGTGTTGCTTTTGGCGGCAGGCGCGAGATAGTAGTTAGCAATTAGCAGTTAGCAATTAGCAGTTCAGGTGTCGCCTGCGGCGACGATTTTTTTTATTGCGCCTTGCGGCGCGAATCATACTCGATGATTTCGTATGGAGTTCCATACTGCATTTTACTATTGATGGGCTTGATGTTGGAAATAAGATTTCTCGGCTGTTTCACGTTTTTTTCGGGAGCCTGATAAAGCTTTGTTAAGTTTGACAGATTTAAGTATTCCAAGCCTTCCAAACCTTTTCAAGCTTTATAAATTCTTTCATTTTTTCAAACCATATGAAACAAAGGCGCACACGCCATCAAGCCTTTCCAAGCATTATAAAACCTTCTCAAGCATTTCCCGTCAAACGACTGAACGTCACCTGCACTCTCTGACATCTTGAATGACGGCGAGTTGTTTGCCCAGGTCTTTGTATTTCTCTTCGTCGTATTCCGCGTAGTAAATATGTTCTTCCGTGTCGCCGCGGACGAGGACGCGGCCTTCGGGGTCGATGAAGAGGGAGCGGCCGCCGAGGCGGATGCCGTGGTAGGTGCCGCACATATTGACGGCGCAGAGGTATATGCCGTTTTCGATGGCGCGGGCACGGGCGAGAATTTCCCATTTCTCGATATGTAGCAACGGCCAGGACGCGGGGACGAGGACGAGGGTCGTGCCTTTCTTGGCCATTTGTCGGAAACATTTCGGGAAATACAATTCGTAGCAGACGGCCGCGCCGATGGGAATGCCGCCGACTGAAGCGGTGAGGAGCTCGCTGCCGGCTGTCATGAGTTTTCCTTCCAGATAGCTGCGGAAAAGATGACGTTTGCTGTAGCGCGCAGCGATATTTCCGTCCGGCGAAAAAATCAGCATCGTATTGGAAATATGGCCGTGCTCTTTGAGAGGAAGCGTCCCGGCGGCTATCGTCACGCCGAAATGGCGGGCGAGATGGCCGAGGCGCTCGATGAGGCTGTCCGTGAGCGAGACGGATTTTTTGTCCAAATCGTGAAAATCGTAGCCAATCGTCCAGAGCTCGGGCAAAAGGATCCAATCGGCAGATTTTGCGGCGCGCTCGATGAGCGAAAGGCCGTGCTCCGTATTACGGACGAGATTATCGGCGGCCGCGTCCGTTTGCAACATCGCGATGCGCATGACGTCACCTCGTTTCAATTTCTTTTTTCTTAATTATAGCACAAAGAATATTTTTGTTGATGGAAACGCTGCTATTTTCGACTTAATTTGTGACGGAATCGCAAAGCAACGCGCAAGGAAGCCCGCCTGTGCAAAATTCGCCGGCTCCGCGTCGAACATCTCCGAAAACATAAAGAAGCACCGGGGCGCCGACGCGTCTCGCAGCCTTAAGTGGCAAGCATGCGTCTTGACGTAAAAGTTCCGTGAACAGGTGACGTAAGCATTTAAGGCTGAGCGGCGGCGCCCCATGAGCCGAGGCGAATTTTGCCCTGGCGGCGGTTTCTTTCCTTTGCTTCGTTTCCTTTCTTTCCCGGGAAAGAAAGGAAATGAAGTGCTGTAAGGAGTTCCGTACGAAAAAATCGTACATGATTTCATATAAAAAGGGTCGCGAAAAAATGAAAATCATTTTTTCACAGCCCCATCATTAATCGAATCGAAGAATTTTATTTTGCGTCATCATTATGCAATACGTGCGGCGCGACTTTGTCGATAATTTTTTTATCGACAAAGTCGCGCCGATTGCGTATAATTAAAAAATATTATCGATGGCATTCCGTCCTTGGGAGGAAAGAATATGAAGGGAAATGAAATCCGCGAACAGTATCTTTCGTTTTTTGAAACGAAGGGGCATTTGCGCCTGCCGAGTTATTCGCTCGTGCCGCAAAACGATCCGAGTCTGCTTCTGATCGGAGCCGGGATGGCGCCGCTCAAACCGTATTTCACGGGGAAGGTGGAGCCGCCGCGGCATCGCGTGACGACGGCGCAGAAATGCATCCGCACGGGCGATATCGAAAATGTCGGGCGCACGGCGCGGCACCATACATTTTTTGAAATGCTCGGAAATTTCTCGTTCGGCGATTATTTCAAGAAGGAAGCCATCATGTGGGCGTGGGAATTTCTGACGGAGGTGCTCGCTCTCGAAAAGGAGCGTCTCTATGTGACGATTTATCCGGAGGACAACGAGGCGCGCGATTATTGGCATCAATTCATCGGCGTCCCGGAGGATCACATTTATCCGCTGTCGGACAATTTCTGGGAAATCGGGGAAGGACCGTGCGGGCCGGACTCGGAAATTTTCTACGACCAGGGCGAGGAATTCGGCACGGATCCGGAAAACCAGATGGGAGGCGACGGGGATCGTTTCCTGGAAATCTGGAATCTCGTTTTCACGCAGTATGATCGGCAAAAAGACGGGACGTATCTGCCGCTGGAAAAGAAAAACATCGACACGGGCGCGGGATTGGAGCGTCTGTCGGCGGTGTTGCAGAAGACGAAAAACAATTTCGCGACGGATTTGTTTTTCCCGATTATCGAGCGCGCGGCGCATTTGGCGGGAAAAGCGTACGGCGCGTCCGAGGCGTCCGACGTCTCGCTCAAAGTCATTTCCGACCACACGCGTGCGATTGCGAATCTCATTTCCGACGGCGTGCTCCCGTCCAACGAAGGGCGCGGCTATGTGCTTCGCCGTCTGCTCCGTCGGGCGGTGCGTCACGGGAAACTTTTGGGTATCGAGGGGCCTTTCATCGCGCAGATGATCGACGAAGTGGTCGACATGATGAAACCGGCGTATCCGGATCTTTCGGAGAAACAGGATTTCATTAAAAAAATCGCGGCGACGGAGGAAGGCCGTTTCCAGCAGACACTGAATGCCGGGACGGATTTGCTCTCGGAAATGCTGGAAGACACGAAGAAAAAGCAGTCTTCCGTGCTGCCGGGCGCGGACGTTTTCAAGCTGTACGACACGTACGGTTTCCCGTGGGAATTGACACAGGAAATCGCGTCCGAGGCGGGGCTTTCGATTGACGAAGCGGGCTTTGAAGCGGCGATGGCCGAGCAGAAGGAACGCGCCCGGAGCGCCCGCGCGAAAGTGTCGATGCACGTGGCGACGCCGGATACGACGAAACTTTCCGCCGACTCGCTCACGACAGAGGACAAAGACGGCGCGACGACGCTGGTGCTCCTCGGAAAAGACGGAAAAGAAATCGCGCAGGCCTCCGACGGCGACGCGGTGACGGTCGTCTTGCAGAATAATCCTTTCCACGCGGAGGGCGGCGGTCAGGTCGGCGATACGGGGCGGCTCGTGGCGTCGTCCGGCGTGATTTCCGTGGAAAATACGAAGAAACTGCCCGACGGCATCACGTATCTCATCGGGACGGTCACGGAAGGCACCGTTTCCGAAGGCGCGACGGTCAAAGCCGCGGTGGATCGCGTGCGCCGCGAATCGGTCGCGCGGAATCACACCGGCACGCACATGCTTCAGGCCGCGCTCAAACAGGTCTTGGGAAATACGGTGAATCAGGCGGGCTCGCTCGTCCTGCCGGATCGGCTCCGTTTCGATTTCACGTATCCGGAAGCGCTGACGGCCTCGCAGCTTGAAGCCGTCGAAGCCATGGTGAATGCGGAAATTATCCAAGCGAAGGATGTCGAAATTTGCGAAATGCCGATTGACGAAGCAAAGAAACTGGGCGCGATGGCGCTTTTCGGCGAAAAATACGGCGATATCGTCCGCGTCGTGACGATTCCGGATTACAGCCGGGAACTGTGCGGCGGGACGCATGTGAGAAATACGGGCGAAATCGGGCTCTTCCGCATCGTTTCCGAAGGCGGGATCGGCTCGGGCGTGCGGCGCATCGAAGCCGTGACGGGCGAGGCGGCGTATCGTTCGACCGTCGCGGAAAGAAAGAGTATGGCGGAAGCGGCGGCGCTTCTCAAAGGGAAACCGGAAGAACTTTCGGAGCGTATCGAAAAAATTCTGGCGCAACTCAAAGCGGCGGAGCAGGAAATTTCCAAGCTCAAGCAGCAGCAGGCGAAGGACGCGCTCGGAGAGATTTTGCAGAATGTGAAAGAAAAGAACGGCGTGCCGTATGTGGCGGCGGTCGTCCAAGCCGAATCGATGGACGAGCTCCGCAAGGCGGCGGATCTTTTGAAAGCGAAACTGCCCGGCGGCGCTTTCATCTTGGGCGCGGCGTCCGGTGAGAAAGTGAATTTCGTCGGCATGGCCTCGGAAGCGGCGGTCGCGGCGGGCATTCATATGGGAAAAGCCGTCGGAGAGGCGGCGAAGATCGCAGAAGGCGGCGGCGGCGGAAAACCGGCCATGGCGCAGGCGGGCGGCAAAAATCCGGCCAAGCTCGGAGACGCCGTTTCCGAGAGTTTCAAAATTTTGGAAAATATGATACAGTAAAAAGAATGCTTTGTCCCGAAAGGAGGGGATTGGGATGATCGGCGAAGAGACCATGGTGATTACCAAGAAAGAACCCGGTGAAAATACGCGGGCGCGGATGGCGTTGGAATTGGCCTACGGAGCTTTGAAAGAAGCGGGTCACAATCCGATTCCGCAGCTTGTCGGCTATTTGCTGTCCGGCGATCCGACCTACATCACCAGCAAACATGACGCGCGAAAAATCATTGCCGGCATGGATCGGGACGAATTGTTGGAAGAGCTCGTGCGCGGCTACGTGGCGCATCGGAAACTTTGAAACGCTGTCTGGGACTCGACGTCGGGTCCGCGACCATCGGCGTTTCCGTGAGCGATCCCTTCGGCTGGACGGCGCAGGGCGTGGAAACGGTTCGCCGAAAAAATCGCGAGGCAGATTTTGCGTGCCTCGCAGAGATCGTCCGTCAATACGGCGTGCAGACGTTCGTCATCGGCATGCCGCTCAATATGGACGGCACGAAAGGAATGCGCGCGGAGCGGACGGAGGATTTTGCCAAAGCGCTCGCCGAAGCGTTTCCCGATATCGAGCAAGTCTTCTGGGACGAGCGACTCACGACCGTGATGGCGGAAAGGCAGCTGATCGCCGCCGACGTGAGCCGGAAGAAACGAAAGCAAGTCATTGATAAAATGGCGGCCGTCGCGATTTTGCAAGGCTATCTGGATCGCGTGGCCGCGCAGAGAAAGTGAGGTAAGGATGAAAGAAGAAAAATTTCTGGAAGAAGAGGAAACGGTGAACGTCGTGACGATGACCGATCCCGACGGAAACGAGACAGAATTTGCCGAAGACGTCATCATTCCGTACGCGGGCAAACAATTCGCCGCCCTTGTCCGCATTCCGACATCGGAAGCAGACGAAGAAGAGCCGGATATCATTCTGGCCCGAATGGAAACGGATGAGTCGGGAGACATTTCCTACGTCCCGCCGACGGACGAAGAATTCGACGCGGTGAGTGAGATTTACGAAAATATGTAAAAT
>CAVHDO010000085.1:0-7228 GCA_963634795.1 Oscillospiraceae bacterium | reverse complement strand
TGTGTTCGTTTCTTTTGATCGGATATTCCGGGACGAACGAGGCGATTCACAATTCCTGCAAAGCGCTGTGGATGAATCTTTTCGGCGGGCTGGCTTTCGCGCTGGCTATCGTCTGGATGGGGATGACGTACGGGACGGTGGAGCTTTCGGATTTGATTGCGCTCGGGCGGATGGGATTTCCCGTGGAGCCGGCGGTGGCGCTGCTCGTTTTCTGCGGATTCACGAAATCGGCGATGATGCCTTTTTCCGGCTGGCTCTTGGGGGCGATGGTGGCGCCCACACCGACGTCGGCGCTCTTGCATTCATCCACGATGGTGAAGGCCGGCGTGTTTCTGATTATCAAATTGTGTCCGCTGATGGGAAACAATCATGTGGGCGTCATGGCGATGCTGGTCGGCGGTGCGACATTTTTCTTCGCGTCTTGCGCGGCCATTTCGCAATCGGATGGAAAGAAAGTGCTGGCGTATTCGACGATTTCCAATTTGGGGCTGATTGTCTGCTGCGCGGGGACGGGATCGTTTGAGGCGGCGTGGACGGCCATCATGATCGTCATTTTCCACGCGGTCGCCAAGAGTCTTCTCTTTCTCACGGTCGGCACGGCGGAGCAGCAGCTCGGAAGCCGGAATTTGGAGCGCTTCGACGGCGTCTTCAATTCGATGCCGCATTTGTCGCTCTGCATGGTGATCGGGATTTGCGGGATGTTTCTGGCGCCTTTCGGGATGCTGATTTCGAAATGGGCGGCGATGAAAGCTTTCGTCGATGCGGGGCAGCCGATTTTGCTCTTGGTGCTCGTTTTCGGCTCGGCGACGACGCTCTTTTACTGGACGAAATGGCTCGGAAAAATCACGACGTACATCCCGACGAACGAAAATCGGGAGGTCGGGATTGTCCCCATGGAGTGGATGACGCTGAAAATTCTGTCGGGGCTGACGCTCGTGGTGTGCGTGCTGTTTCCTCTCGTTTCGCAATTTTTGGTCATGCCGTATTTGGCGGAAACGTATCCTGTCGTGACGGACGTGATCGCGCAGAGCAATCTCTGGATCATGTCGATTATGGTGATTTTGCTGATTTCCCTGTGTCTGCGTTTCGGGAAACACAGCCGGGTGAAGCGCAAGGTCGTGACGAATTTGGCCGGGGAAAATCTGGGGCAGGACACGGCGTATCGCGGCGTCGCGGGCCATGTGGTGCCGGTCACGCTCCGGAATTGGTATCTGGAAACTTGGTTCGGTGAGGAATGGGTGAAACGGCTCGGCTACACGGCTTGCCTGGGCTGTGTGATTTTGGAGCTTGCGCTGACGCTGGGAGGGATGCTGCATGTCTGAGTATATCTGGTACGGATTGGGCGGTGTGGCGTATCTGATCTTGGCGCCGATTTTGGGCGGGCTGCTGTCGGGTTTCGATCGGAAAATAACGGCGCGGATGCAGAGACGGAAAGGGCCGCCGCTTCTCCAGCCTTTTTATGATTTTTTCAAACTGTGGGACAAGGAGCCCGTCGCCGTCAATCAGGCGGAAAGTTTCTACGTCTTCGGATTTTTGATTTTTTCGATACTGACGGGGCTGATTTTTTTCGCCCGCGGGGATATTTTGCTCGTCGTCTTCACGCTGACGATGGCCAGCGTCTGTCTCATCATCGCGGCGTACGCCGTCAATTCGCCGTACAGCCAAATCGGCGCGGAGCGGGAACTTTTGCAGACGATGGCTTACGAGCCGATGCTTCTTCTGGTGGCGCTCGGTTTCTATCTTTCGTCCGGCAGCTTTGCCGTCGGCGATATCATGCAATCCGAGACGATGAATATCCTCCGAATGCCGGGGATTTTCGTCGGGCTCTGTTTCATTTTGTTGATTAAATTCCGGAAATCGCCTTTTGATTTGTCCATGTCGCACGAAGCGCATCAGGAGCTTATCGGCGGGCTCAAGACGGAAATTTCCGGGCGGACGCTCGCGATGGTGGAAATCGCGCATTGGTACGAAAATGTGTTTCTCTTCGGCCTCGTGATGCTGTTCTTTGTGAGTGCGTCGATTTGGACGACCGTCTTGGGGCTCGTCATTTGCGAAATCGTCTTCTTCGGCGGCATTTTGGTCGACGTCTGTTGCGCGCGCATGAAATGGGAACGGATGCTCGCGTTGTCTTGGGTTTTCACGCTGCTGTCCGGTTTCGTCAATGTGGCGGCGCTCATGTATTTCAAGTAAGGAGGGCGCATGGGATACGAAACAAAATCGCCGTGGCTGATTCATTACGACGGCTCGTCCTGCAACGGCTGCGATATTGAGGTGCTGGCCTGCCTGACGCCGCTCTATGACGTGGAGCGCTTCGGCATCGTGAATACGGGCGATCCCAAGCACGCGGATATTTTCCTTGTGACGGGCGGCGTGAACGCGCAGAATTTGCCCGTCGTGCGGCAGATTTACGAGCAGATGCCCGCGCCGAAAGTGGTGATTGCGGTGGGGACCTGCGCCTGCACGGGCGGGATTTTCCGCGAATGCTACAATATGCTGGGTGGCATGGACATGGCGATTCCCGTCGACGTCTACGTGCCGGGCTGCGCGGCGCGGCCGGAAGCGATCATCGACGGCGTCGTGCGGGGGCTCTCCGTCTTGGAACAGAAGAAACGGGAGCTCGCGGCGCGTCTCAAAGAAACCGCGCAAAAGGCCAAAGGAGGTGCCTGATGAAACAGCAATTTATCGAGATTTCTCCGGAAGGTTTGCTCGAGCGCGTGGCGCGTTTCCAAAAAGAAGGGGCGCGGCTCGTCCAGATTTTGGCCGTGCGCGTGCCGGAAGGTTTCGAGCTCACGTATTCTTTCGATAAAAATTTCTTCCTGTCGCATTTGCGGCTGGTCGTGCCGGAAGACGGCTCCGTCATGAGCGTCACGAGCCTCTACTGGTACGCTTTTGTCTGGGAAAATGAAATCCACGACCTCTTCGGCCTCGACATTCGTTTTATCGCGCCGGAAGTCGATTACGCCGGGCATTTCTATCATTTGGCCAAGAAGACGCCGTGGCACGACCTGGAAGATCCCGCGCACGCCAAGAAAGCGGTCAAAGTGAATTTGCGGCAGGGTCTCGGCGTGGACGCTTCGATTGTGAAAAAGGAGGAAGACCATGGCTGAGCTGACGACCGTTCCTTTCGGGCCCCAACATCCGGTGCTTCCCGAGCCGATTCATCTGGATTTGGAAATATCCGACGAAAAAGTCGTGCGCGCCGTGCCGTCCATCGGCTACGTACATCGCGGCTTGGAAAAATTGGTGGAGAAAAAAGATTTCAAACAATATCTTTTCGTCGCCGAGCGTGTGTGCGGTATTTGCTCCTTCGGGCACGGCTGGGGATATTCCAAAGTCATCGAAGGGATGATGGAAGTCGAGGTGCCGCGCCGCGCCGAATATCTGCGGACCGTCTGGCACGAATTGTCCCGCCTGCACAGTCATTTGCTGTGGCTGGGACTCGGCGCCGACGCCCTCGGATTTGAAAGCATTTTCATGCACGCGTGGCGCCTGCGCGAAATTGTCTTGGATTTATTTGAGGAAACGACGGGCGGGCGCGTGATTTTCTCCGTGTGTGAAATCGGCGGCGTGCGGCGGGATCTGACGGACGCGATGCGAAAGGAAATGACGGAGAAACTGACGGCGCTTCGCAAAGAAATCGAAGACATGGCGCGCGTCTTCCTGTATGACGATACGGTGCAGTACCGCTTGGAAGGAGTCGGCGTTCTGTCCTCGGCGGATGCGATGGCGCTGGGCTGCGTGGGACCTTTGGCGAGGGCGAGCGGCATTGCCAATGATTTCCGCATGGCCGACGACGGCGGCGCGTACCGCGATTTGCATTTCCGTCCCGTCTTGGCGCATGAGGGCGATTGCCTCGCGCGGGTCCGCGTGCGGATCGAAGAATTGTATCAATCCATCGATTTGATTTTGGGCGCGCTGGAAAATCTGCCGGAAGGGTCGATTGTGACGCCCGTGCGCGGGATGCCGAAGGGCGAATATTTTACGCGCGTCGAGCAGCCGCGGGGCGAAGCCATTTATTACGCCAGAGGAAACGGGACAAAATTTCTCTCGCGTTTCCGCTTGCGCACGCCGACGAATTGCAATATTCCGTCCCTCGTCAAAATGCTGCAGGGATGCGACCTGGCCGATGTGCCGAATATCATTCTGACCATCGATCCCTGTATCAGCTGTTGCGAGCGGTGAGCGGGAGGAGCGTGCCATGAGCTATTTAATTTACGTCAAGCAAGCGCTGGCCAATCTGTGCAAGCCGCCGGTGACATCGAATTATCCTTTCACGCCGAAGATTTATCCGGCGGGGACGCGCGGACGGGTGGCCAATGACGTGAGCTGTTGCATTTTGTGCGGCCTTTGCGAGAGAAATTGCCCGACGGGCGCCATTTCCGTCGACCGCAAGACCGGGACGTGGCGGATCAATCCCTTTGCGTGCATCCAATGCGGCCTCTGCGTGCAGAATTGTCCGAAGAAATGCCTCGCGATGGATCCGCATTACACCGATCCCGACGAAGAAAAAACGGAAATCGTCATGCAGGCCGTGCAAAAAGACGGGCGTATCGAATCGCAAAAGACCGTGGCGCAGCAGGACGCCCGTTTCGACAGTGAAAAAAGCCACGTCGTCAATACGATTTCCAAATGCGTTTTTTGCGGGATGTGCGAAAGAAACTGCCCCGAAGGCGCGATTACGGTGGACCGGCCGACGCGGATGTGGCGCATCAATTTGGAAAAATGCGTCAATTGCGGGACGTGCATCGACAATTGCCCGCGGAAATGTCTCGCGCTCGGTCGCTACGAGGGCGATCAAAAAGAAGTGACGGTGTACGGGGCGATGCCGGAGCGGCGGCGCGCGGCTCTCGTTTCCTCAAAACCGGCGGACGCGAAAGAGGACAAAGAGAAACCGGATGCATGAGTATCCCGTGACGGTCGAAATCGTGCGCATCGCCGAAGAGACGGCACGGGCGCACGGCGGGCGCGTCAAAAAAATCCGGCTCGTCGTCGGCGAAGATTCCGGTTTCATCGGCGAATCCATTCAAATGTATTTCGACGTCGTCGCGGCAGGGACGCTGTGCGACGGCGCGACCCTTTCGATTCAGGGGGTCAAGCCGCTTCTGCGCTGCGATGCGTGCGGGAAACTGTTTGAGCGGAAACGATTTTCTTTCACTTGTCCCGATTGCGGCGGGGACGGCTCGCCGACGGAATTCGGGAAGGAATTTTATATCGATTCGGTGGACATCGAAACGGATTCGGAAGAATAGGAGAAAGAATATGCACATGGTGAGTGCCGACGTCAAAGAAAATATTTACGGAAGAAACGACCACATCGCCGCGCACGTGCGGGAATATCTGTCGTCTTTCGGCGTGCGTGCCGTGAATGTGATGGGCGCGCCCGGCGTGGGGAAGACGACGTCGCTTTTGTGCCTGCTGCGGCATTTGCACGAAAAAGCCTACGTCATCGAAGGGGACATCGAGTCGGATATCGACACGAGGACATTGCGCGAAAAGGGAATTTCGGCGGCGCAAATCAATACTTTCGGCGCGTGCCATCTGGATGCGCCCCTCGTGCACAATGCCGTCCACGCCATGGAATTTCCGGAGCCGGGGATTCTTTTCATCGAAAATGTGGGAAACTTGGTCTGCCCGGCGGAGCTTTCCATCGGCGAAAGTTTGCGGCTTCTGATTGTGAGTGTCGCGGACGGGAGCGACAAACCGTATAAATATCCGCTGGCCTTCGAGCGGGCGGACGCGATTCTTCTCACGAAGACCGATTTGCTTCCGTATCTGGATTTCGACGAAACATTTTTCATGAAAGGCGTCCGATATTTGAATAAAAAAGCGCCCGTCTTCAAAGTCTGCGGCAAAACGGGCGAGGGATACGAAGACGCCGCGCAATGGATTGAAAATTTCCAAAGGGAGGATAAATCATGAAGAAATTGGCGTTTGTCACCGGCGCGACGGCCGGGATTGGGCGGGCGACGACGGAAGTCTTGGCAGCGGACGGCTATCGCCTCGCGCTCGCGGCTCGCAATGAAGAAAAATTACAAGAGCTGGCCGAGGATCTCGTCATGAAATACAATGCGGAAGTGTCTGTCTATCCGCTCGACGTCCGGGATCGCGACGCTATTCACCAAGTTGCGGCGGCGGTCACGGAGAAAGACGGCACGCCGGATGTCCTCGTCAATAACGCGGGACTCGCGCGCGGATTGGAATCATACGCACTTTCGGATGAAGACGATATTTTGGAAATGCTGGAAACGAATATCAAGGGGCTCTTTCTCCTGACACGCGCGTTTCTTCCGGCCATGCTTGCGAGAAATACCGGCCACATCGTGAATCTGGGCTCGACGGCGGGGCTGTACGCCTATGCCGGCGCGGCGGTGTATTGCGCGACGAAAGCGGCGGTGAAAACATTCAGCGACGGCCTTCGCATCGACCTCATGGAAAGTGATCTCAAAGTCACGACGATACAGCCGGGACTCGTCGAGACAGGATTTTCCGAAGTGCGTTTCCACGGAGACAAAGCGCGCGCCGCCGCCGTCTACGCAGGGATCGAGGCGCTCCGCCCCGAAGACATCGCCGAAGTTATCCGTTTCGTCCTTTCGCGCCCCAAGCGCGTCCAACTGACGGACGTCGTGATTATGGCGAATCAGCAGGGCACGGGATTTTTGTGCAGCAAAAAATCCTAAGGAAATGCGGAGGAGGGGAGCGGCGAGAAAAAAGTTTCCCGAAATTTCAAAAAACATTTGACAAAATCCGAACTCTTCGGTACAATAGCATTCGTCAAATGCCGATGTAGCTCAGCTGGTAGAGCGGCGCATTCGTAATGCGTAGGTCGCAGGTTCAAATCCTGTCGTCGGCTCCAGTAAAAAACAAGAGCCGCGAAAAAATGATTTTCATTTTTTCGCGGCTCTTTTTTTATTAAATTTGCGCGCAGCGCGTTCCTGTTAGCCTTCTTCTGGAAGAAGGTGGCGCGTAGCGCCGGATGATGGGTTGCCGAAGGCGCATATAATCAATGCGCGTAGCGCGTTCCAATTAGCCCTCTTTTGAAAGAGGGTGGTCCGAAGGACCGGGAGATAGAATGCGCCGTAGGTGCATAATTTCTTGTGAAAGTTTCGCGGCGCGGTTGATTTTGCTTCGCAAAATGCGGCATACGCCGCGGGCTGTACGATGCTTTCTATCGGTACTCCTTACAGCACTTCATTCTCTTTCTTCCCCGGGGAAGAAAGAGAACGAAGCA
>CAVHDO010000084.1:0-7266 GCA_963634795.1 Oscillospiraceae bacterium | reverse complement strand
GAAATCGGACGACGCAAAATGTGCGAGGCGTCTCCGATTTTGATGTGGATGAATTGTCCGGGCGCGGCGGCTTTTGCGATGCACGGCAACTCGATTTGCATTTTCCACACCGCCGGCCCCACCAAATCGTGGCGACGAATCAGGCCTTTCTCGATGAATGTTTCCATTCTTACTGTTCCTTCACATAATCCTGAATGGCTTCCACGTGCGTGATTCCGGCGCTCCCGGCCATGACATTCAAGACTTCGCGCGCCGTATCGAGCGACGTGAGGCACGGAATCGCCAGCTCGACCGCGATGCGGCGGAGATCATAGCCCTGCTGCTCGATTTCCGTCCCGTAGGAAATGGTATTCACGACGGCGTCGACCTTGCCGGATTTCAAATAATTTTCGCAGTTCTCGCCCTTTTCGTTCATCTTCTTGATGATTTCGACGGGAATCCCCTTCGTCTGGAAATAGCTCCCCGTGCCGGACGTGCAAATGATATGATACCCGGCTTTCACGAAACCGGCCGCCACTTCGGACGCTTCTTCTTTGTCGCGATCGCTCACCGTGATCAAAATATTTCCTTTGGACGGAATCGCCAAATTGGACGCGAGCACGGCTTTGTACAGCGCTTCTTGGTACGTGTGGCCGATACCCATGACTTCGCCCGTCGATTTCATTTCCGGTCCGAGCTTGATTTCCACGAGGCCGAGCTTGGAGAAAGAGAAAACCGGCGCTTTGATGGCGACATACGGCTTCGGCGGCATGAGTCCGAGCGGAATGCCAAGAGACGCGAGCGGCTCCCCGAGGGCGACACGTGTCGCGTACTCGACCATATTGATGCCCGTGATTTTGCTCATGAATGGCACGGTGCGGGACGCGCGCGGATTCACTTCGATGACGTAGACTTTTCCGGAAACGACGATGAATTGGATATTCACGAGTCCTTTCACATTCATCGCGACCGCAATGTCCGTCGTGTATTTCACGAGCGTATCGATAATTTCCTGCGACAGATTCTGCGGCGGGTACACGGCAAAGGAATCGCCGGAATGGACGCCCGCGCGCTCGATTTGCTCCATGATGCCCGGAATGCAGACGTGAAGGCCGTCGGAAATGGCGTCGACTTCCACTTCGCGCCCGACCATGTACTGATCGATGAGCACGGGATGTTCGTGCGAGGCGACGACGGCTTCCCGCAGATATTGGCGCAATTCTTTTTCTTCGTACACAATCTGCATCGCGCGGCCGCCCAGGACGTAGCTCGGACGGACAATCAGCGGATATTCCAGCTCCTTCGTCTTTTCCATGGCTTCTTCGACGGATTCGACGAGGCAGCCCTTCGGACGAGGAATCCCCAGCTGTCCCATGAGCGTGTCGAAACGTTCGCGGTCCTCCGCCAAATCGATGCCTTCATTCGACGTGCCGATGATGCGAATGCCGCGCTTGGCCATCGGCGTCGCCAAATTGATGGCCGTCTGGCCGCCGAATTGACAAATGACGCCCTCCGGTTTCTCCTTTTCGATGATTTCCATCACGTCTTCTTCCGTGAGCGGCTCGAAATAGAGCGAGTCGGACGTATCGAAGTCCGTGGAAACGGTTTCCGGATTGTTGTTAATGACGATGGATTTCTTGCCCGCTTTGCGCAGCGCCCACGACGCATGGACGGAGCAGTAATCAAACTCAATGCCCTGCCCGATGCGAATCGGCCCGCTGCCGAAGACGACGACGCTCCCCTCTCCCTGCGGGCGCACTTCGTCCTCCTGGCTGTACGTCGAATAGTAGTACGGCGTCTTCGCTTCAAATTCGGCCGCGCAGGTGTCGACCATTTTGTAATCGGGATGAATGCCCAATTTCTTTTTGAGCCGCGTGACTTCTTTCACGTCTTCCGTCAGGAAATGCGCAATGGCACTGTCGGGCATCTGAATGCTCTTGGCGGCGCGCAGCGTTTCCTCCGTGAGACCTTCCTTGCGGAGACGTTCCTCAATCTGAATGATGTTTTTGATTTTGTACAGGAAAAACAAATCAATCTTCGTGATGCGATGAATTTCTTCCGGATCGATGCCGCGCCACAACGCTTCGGCGACGACAAAGAGGCGCTCGTCATCGACGCGGCGCAGGAGGCAGCGGATGTCGTAGAGCGATTGGTTGTCCAGCTTGGACAGATGGATGTATCCCTCGCCCGTTTCCAGACAGCGGAACGCTTTGATCAGCGCGCCTTCAAAGGTGCGGTCAATCGCCATGACTTCGCCCGTCGCTTTCATCTGCGTCCCAATCTGCCGGTCGGCCAGTGTAAATTTTTCAAACGGCCAGCGCGGCACTTTCAGCACGACGTAATCGATGGACGGCTCGAAGCACGCCTTTGTGTTTTTCGTGATGTCGTTCGTAATCTCGTCCAGCCGGAAACCGAGCGCAATTTTCGCCGCGACTTTCGCAATCGGATAGCCCGTCGCTTTGGAAGCGAGCGCCGAAGAGCGGCTGACGCGCGGATTCACTTCGATGACATAGTATTGATTCGTGCGGGCGTCCAGCGCGTATTGCACATTGCAGCCGCCCTCGATTTGCAGATAGCGGATGATGCGGATGGACGCGGTGCGGAGCATTTGAAACTGCTCGTCGGTGAGCGTCTGCGTCGGCGCGACGACGATGGAATCCCCGGTGTGGACGCCGACGGGATCGATATTTTCCATCGAGCAGACGATGATGCAATTGTCCGCCCCGTCACGCATGACTTCAAATTCGATTTCCTTCCAGCCGGCCACACTTCTCTCGACCAAAATCTGGGAAATCGGCGACAATTTCAGCCCGCGCGTCGCGATTTCTTCCATTTCGTAGCGGTCATGCGCAATCCCGCCGCCCGTACCGCCCAGCGTATAGGCCGGACGAATGATCACCGGGTAGCCGATGCGATTCGCAAATTCCACCGCCGGTTCCAATTCTTCGAAAATATCCGATTCCGGGACGGGCTGCGAAATTTCTTTCATCGCTTCTTTGAAGAGCTCGCGATCCTCCGCGTGCTTGATGGCGTGGAGCGACGAGCCCAAAAGTTTGACACCGTATTCTTCCAACACGCCCGCGTCGGAGAGCGCGACGGCCATATTAAGCCCGACCTGCCCGCCCAGCGTCGCCAAAAGCGCATCGGGACGTTCTTTCTTAATCACTTCCGTCACAAATTCCGGTGTGATCGGCTCGATGTAGACGCGGTCGGCGATGTCGGCATCCGTCATGATCGTGGACGGATTGCTGTTTACAAGGACGACTTCGATGCCCTCTTCGCGGAGTGACCGACAAGCCTGCGTCCCGGCGTAATCGAATTCTGCGGCTTGGCCGATAATGATGGGACCGCTGCCAATCACGAGGACTTTTTTCACATCCGGGTTTCTCATTTCGCAAATTCCTCCATGGCCTTCTGAAATTCCGCAAACAGATAGAAATTATCCGTCGGTCCCGGCGCGGCCTCCGGGTGATATTGCACCGCGCAAATCGGCAGCGTCTTGTGACGGAAACCTTCTATCGTCCCGTCATTCACGCTGCGATGCGTGACTTCCATGCATTCCGGCAGATTTTCGTCGGAAACGGCATAGCCGTGGTTTTGGCTCGTGATGTACACGCGCCCCGTCCGCAAATCTTTCACCGGATGATTCGCGCCGCGATGACCGAATGGCAATTTGAATGTGGACGCGCCGAGCGCCAAAGACAGCACCTGCAATCCCATGCAAATGCCAAACATCGGCCGTTTCCCGAGGAGTTGCTTCACTGTCTCGACGACGTAACCCAAATCTTTCGGGTCGCCGGGCCCGGGCGAAAGGAAAATCCCGTCCGGATTGTCCGCCAAGAGCGTCTCCGCCGGCGTGTGCGAAGGAAATACGTGCACCGTGCAATCGTTTTTCGCGAGGCTCACCAAAATATTTTTCTTCAGGCCGCAATCCAAGAGCGACACTTTGTATTTCCCGTCCCCATATATGTACGGCGCTTCCGTCGTGACGCGATCCACCTGGTCGTGATGCAGCGGGCGCGCCAAAAGTTCACGGATGTCCGCCTCGCTTTTCTCCGCCGAGACAATCACGCCCTTCATGACGCCCTGACTCCGAAGCGTCCGCGTGACCGCGCGCGTGTCCACATGATAGAGGCAAGGCACATGATAGCGCTCAATGAAATCGGAAATCGGTTCCTTGCACTCCCAGTTGCTCGGATGGAAACAGAGCTGGTCGACGATGTAGCCCGCGGCCGCCGGTTTCTTGTTTTGCATGAAATCATCATTCGCGCCGTAGTTTCCAACGAGAGGATACGTCAGCGTCAAAATCTGCCCCTCGTAGGAAGGATCCGTGAAACATTCCTGATAGCCCGTCATGCCGGTATTGAAGACGACTTCGCCAAGACCTTCCGCCTCGCCCAGAAGTTCCCCTTCAAAGCGGGCTCCGTTTTCCAAAATCAAATATCCTTTCATCCGAGCACCTTCCCCTCTTTCATCACAATCTTCCCGTCCACGACCGTCATCACGGCACGCCCGCGAAGCGTCACGCCCTCAAACGGAGTGAACAGTGCTTTCGTATACAAATCGGCGCCATGCACCGTCCATTCCTTTTCCGGATCGACGACGACGATGTCCGCCGGCGCGCCTGCTTCCAAGACGCCGCCCTCGACACCCAAGAGCCGCGCCGGATTCGTGCTCATCAGCTCGCAAATCCGCTCCAAACTCATCTGCCGCTTATGATACAGCTCCGTCAGCACCGCCGAAAGCGATGTTTCCAATCCCGCGATGCCGTTCGGCGCGCAACAGAACGGCACATCCTTTTCCTCATCGGCGTGCGGCGCATGGTCCGTCACTATCGCGTCAATCGTCCCGTCCATGACGCCTTCGATCAGAGCGAGCCGATCCTCTTCCGTCCGAAGCGGCGGCGCCATCTTGAATGCCGTGTCATAATTTTGGAGCGCCGCGTCCGTGAAGAATAAATGCTGCGCCGTGACCTCGCAAGTCACCGGGACTCCGTCCGCTTTGGCGCGGCGAATCAAATCCAACGCCTCTTTGGAGCTGACGTGCGCGACGTGAAGGTGCGTGCCCGTCAGTTTCGCCAAAATCAAATCCCGCGCGACCGCAATCACTTCCCCGGCCGCCGGACGCCCCGTGACGCCCATCCGATAGGAAACGCGGCCTTCATTCATGTAGCCGTCCGCGCACATTGTCATGTCTTCCGCGTGGTCGATGATCATTTTTCCGAACGTCCCGGCGTACTCCATCGCGCGGCGCATGAAATTCGCGCTCTCCACATAATGCCCGTCGTCGGAAAACGCCACCGCGCCCGCAGCCGCCATATCGCCCATCTCCGAGAGCCGTTTCCCTTCCAAATTTTCGGAAATCGCCCCGATCACGGACACTTTCACGACCGCTTCCTCTTCGATCCGTTTCTGCACATCGCGGAGCGTCGCCGCATTGTCAATCACGGGCCGCGTATTCGCCATCGTCGCCACGCGCGTGACACCGCCTGCCGCCGCCGCCTGCGTCCCCGTGTGAATGTCTTCCTTCGCTTCCTGCCCCGGCTCGCGAAGATGCACATGCATATCAATCAATCCCGGCAGGACGTACAGCCCCGTCGCGTCGTACACGGAAGCACCGGAAACATCCGCCGCGCCGCCGACAGACACAATCCGCCCATCCTCGCAGACCACATCGCCCACGCCGCTTTGGCCGGCCGGATTGACAATCGTCCCGTTCTTAATGATCAGCTTCAAGATCCTGTCCCTCCGTCAATGTCAAATACAACAGCGCCATCCGAATCGCGACGCCGTTTCGCACCTCTTCCTGAATCATCGACTGCTCGTCATACGCCACATCCTGAGAAATTTCCACGCCGCGATTCATCGGCCCCGGATGCAGCACGACCGCGCCCGGCTTCGCCAACGACAGCCGCTGTCGATTCAGCCCGAAAACTCTCGCGTACTCCCGAAGCGTCGGCAGGAAACCGCCCGCCGCGCGCTCCAGCTGGATGCGTAGCACATTGATCGCATCCGCGCCGTCGAGCGCCTCCTCGATGGACGAATCCACGACGACGCCCAAATCCGACAGCTCTCTCGGTACCAACGTCTGCGGCCCGTACAAATGCACCTCGGCGCCCAGTTTCCGGAAACCTTCGATATCGCTTCTCGCCACGCGCGAATGGAGAACATCGCCCAGAATCACATATTTCATTTCTGCAAACGGAATCCCCGCCTCGCGCACCGTGTACAAATCAATCAGCGCCTGGCTCGGATGCGCGTGCGCGCCGTCCCCCGCATTGTACACGAGCGGCGTCCTGACCCGCGGACTCGTCACCCGCGACGCAAAAACAGCGGCGCCCTCCGACGAATCCCGGATAATCACGCCATCGATCCCCATCGCCGACACCGTCAACAATGTATCACGAAGACTTTCCCCCTTCGTCATCGAGCTGCCGCTCTTTGTAATATTCACCACATCGGCCCCCAAATATTTGCCGGCCAATTCAAAAGAACTCCGCGTCCGCGTGGATGCCTCGGAAAACACGGTCACCAACGACTTCCCTCTCAAGAAATCCCGCTTCTTGTCGGGAGCAAGCACCACCCGTTTCATCTGATCCGCGACGTCCAAAATGCGAAGAATCTCCTGCGACGTAAAATCCGCAAGCGAAAGCACCGAACGCCCGGTCAAGGAAACAACACCCATAACGGCCTCCTTTCGCAAAAAAGCACGCCCGAACCACGCCTGTCTCCAAGAAACCGACCCACGGAAACGTGCCAAACTTTTCTGCATCGAAATCATTTTCAATCCCATATATATTAAAAGAGGAAGAAACTTTTTGCAAGAGTCGGAAGTATAAATTTTGGATTAAAAATAAAAACGCCGAAGCACGGATTCTTTCCCATCCGGAATCTTCGACGTTTTTTCTTTGGCATTTTTCTTTCATTGAAAAAATTCATTAGCGAATGACTATTTTTAGAAGCTGTGAAAAGCAAAGTAAAGCACAAAGAATATTTCTATCTGCTGAAATACCGCCATTTCGATTTGATTTGTTTTGAAATTGCAAAGCAACGCGCAAGGAGGCCCGCCTGTGCAAAATTCGCCGGCGTCGCGCCGTTATCTCTGAAAAAGCTAAGAACCGAGGGGTGCCGACGCGTCTCGTGGCCTTGCGTGCTAAGAATGCGCCATGATGTAAAAGTTGCGCGTATCGGTGACGTTAGCATTGGCAAGGCCGAGCGGCGGCGCCCCTGAGCGGAGGCGAATTTTGCCCTGGCGGCGGTTTCTTTCCTTTGCTTCGTTTCCTTTCTT
>CAVHDO010000083.1:0-7430 GCA_963634795.1 Oscillospiraceae bacterium | reverse complement strand
TTTTTTTCGTTTCCTTTATTTTTTCGCCACCATATTTCTCAAACTAATCGCTTCGGCGATATGTTCGGCCTGAATATTTTCGATACCGGCCAAATCGGCAATCGTCCGCGCAACCTTGATGATACGGTCGTAACTTCTGGCCGAAAGGTGCAGGGTCTCGAAGACGTCTTTGATGAGCGTCTCCCCTTCCGCGTCGAGGGGGCAGGTCTCCGTGAGCTGCCGATGTCCCATTTCCGCATTGCACGTGAGATGCCAGCGAGCCAGGCGTTCTTCTTGCATCCGACGCGCCGCGGCGACACGCTCGGCGATGACGGCGGAGGGTTCGCTTTTGATTTTCGCCGTGAGCTCGGTGTATTTCGGCCGATTCACTTGGACGTGCAAATCGATACGATCCAAGAGCGGCCCGGAAATTTTTCGGCGATAGCGCTGAATTTCCCCGTCCGTACACGTGCAGGTGTGCGACGTGTCGCCGTAGTAACCGCAAGGGCAGGGATTCATGGCGGCGATTAAAATGAAATGCGACGGATAGGAAAAAGCAGCGTTGATACGGGAAATATGCACCACGCGGTCTTCGAGCGGCTGGCGCAAGACTTCCAGCACCATGCGCGGAAATTCCGGAAGTTCGTCAAGGAAAAGAACGCCGCGGTGCGCCAGCGTCACTTCGCCGGGACGCGGAATCGTGCCGCCGCCGATGAGTCCGGCCATGGAAATCGTGTGATGCGGGCTGCGAAAAGGACGCTCGGACACAATTTCTTTCGCTTTGAACAGACCGGCGACGCTGTAAATTTTCGTCACTTCCAAAGCTTCTTCCCGCGTCATGGGCGGCAGAATCGTCGTGATGCGCCGCGCGAGCATCGTTTTCCCCGAACCTGGCGGCCCCGACATAATCAAATTGTGCGCCCCGGCCGCTGCGATTTCCATCGCCCTCTTCGCGACGAACTGCCCCTGCACCTCCGAAAAATCCACGTCCGCGCAAAGCGTTTCCTTCGTCCGGGACGGAACCGCCGGAGACAACGATTGGCGCCCGTTCAAAAATTCCACGACGTCGGCGAGCGTTTTCACTGCGTACACTTGCGCATTTTCGACAAGAAGCGCTTCATCCGCCGATTCCGGCGCGACGAAATACGTGTCGTACCCCGCTTCCTGCCCCGCGAGCACCATGGACAGAATGCCGGGCACGGGACGGATTTCCCCTTTGAGCGACAACTCGCCGATGAAAAGCGCCTTTTGCACCGTTTCCGCCGGCACCTGATCCCCCGCCGTCAAAATGCCTATCGCAATGGGCAGGTCGAGGCCCGAGCCGTCCTTTTTGAGATCCGCCGGCGCGAGATTCACCGTGATTTTGTACGGAGGAAACCGATAGCCCGAATTGCGAATCGCCGAGCGGACGCGCTCCTTCGATTCCTTGACGGACGCGGCCGGCAGTCCCACGATTTCAAAAGCCGGGAGCTGCGAGCTGATATCGACCTCGACGGTGATGATATGGCCGGAAAGGCCGAAAGTGACGGAACCGAAAGCTTGTGCAAACATACTGTTTCCTACTTTCTTCGTGACGGGGCTTTCGCCGAAAATAATTGTTTATATCATATAAAGAACGGGCGGGCATGGCAAGAGAGAAATTCAGGAAACCGTTTCCGCTCTGCGGTATTTCAGCGCCACGACGGAGAGCAGCGCCACTTCCAAAAGTCCGATGACGAGAAGCCCGTCCGCCGTGCCAATCGTTTCTATGATGCTGCTCACAAGGAGACTCCCCAGCGGCGCGCTCCCCAAGAAAACGAACGTGTACAGGCTCATGACGCGGCCGAGATACGCCGGGTCCGTGGCGAGCTGAATGGACGTGTTGCAATTGATGAGAAAGAGAATGATGAAGAAACCGAGCGCCGCAAAGAGCAGCATGGAAATCCAAAAAGAGGAAATCCGCGACACGAGCGCCATCAGGACGCCCGTCGTCACGGCGAAACAAAAGAGCGAGCGGCGATCCGTCCGTTTCCTTCCGGCCGCCGACAAAAGTCCGCTCACGAGCGACCCGCAACCGATAGCAAAAAGAATCGTGCCAAAACCATCCACGCCGCGATGCAAAATCTTGTCGGAAAAGAGCGGGCCATACGTGCCGAAATTCATAATAAGCGAGGAAACGATGGCCAGCATGCACAAATTTCCCATCACGAGCGGATTGTTTTTCGCCTGCAAAAATCCGTCGCGAATTTCCTCCCGCGCATTTTTCCGCGCCTCCGTGTGGACGGGCTCCTCCACTTGAAGCCGCAAATACATGATAAAAATCGGAAGCAACGACAACGCGTTCACGAAAAACGCCGTCCCGTAATCCATATACGCCAAGAGGACGGCGGCCAAAAGCGGACCCGCCATGCGCGTGATATTGAAATTCGCGGAATTGAGCGCCATCGCGCTGTGCAAATGTTTCTTCTCGACCAGACACGGCAGAAACGAAAGCCGCGTCGGCATATCGATGGCGTCAATCGTCCCCAAGAACACGGCGAAAAACAAAAGCCAATAATAATTCGCCACGCCGCACCACAAAAGAATCGCCAGCAGCAACGCCTGCAACATATAGAAAAATTGCGTGCCGGCCAAAATTTTCCTCTTGCTGTGGCGGTCAATCCAAAATCCCAGGAACAGCGACAAAAGCATACTGGGCGTGAATTGCATGGCCGATAAAAGCCCGAGCTTAAAAGCCGACCCCGTCATCTCATACACAAGCCACTGCTGTGCCGTCAGCTGCACCCAAAACCCAATGAGCGCGATCCACTGCATCGACCAAAACAGGCGATAATTTCTGTATCCGAGCGCGGGAAAAAGCGATGTGAAACGCATAATCTGTCTTTCTTTGGTATAATGTTTCCGAATCCCTATAAAATTTTCTTTCTTATATTCTATCACATCGGAGAGACACATGGCAGAGAAAAAGAAATCTTGGTACGTTGTCAAAAAAGGACGGGCGCCCGGCGTCTACCGCACGTGGTCCGAATGTCAGAAACAGGTCATCGGATTTCCCGGCGCGGTCTTCAAAGGTTTTTATACGGAAGAAGAGGCGCTGGCGTATCAAAAAGAAAGCGCCGCGGCGGCCGGCTCCAAATCCGCGCGCGCCGTTTCTTCGTCCAAAGAGCCGCCGCTCGATCCGTCTCGCATGACGGTTTATGTAGACGGCTCCTTTGACGTCGCCCAGCCGGATCGCTACTCGTTCGGCGCCGTATTTCTGTATCAAGGAAATATTCAAACGGAAAGCCGCCTCATCGTCGATCCCGAAGGCGCCAAGATGCGCAATGTCGCGGGAGAAATCGCCGGCGCGCGCCACGCGATGGAAACGGTGGTCGGCATGGGACTTCGCGAAATGGATCTCTGCTACGATTATTTCGGAATCGAAAAATGGTGCACAGGCGAATGGCGCGCGAATCTCCCCGCCACAAAAGCGCTGGCGGCCTATTATGAATCCATCCGCGGCGCGCTCACTGTCCGTTTCCGAAAAATCGAAAGCCATACCGGCGTCCGCTACAACGAAATGGCCGACCGCCTCGCCAAAGCGGCGCTTATGGGGACTTGCGAAGGTAGGGAGGGACACAATTGAAAAAGTTTCTCTGCTCCTTTATAATAAGAGATATTTTACATCGTTAGGAGCATGAGGTGAGGACATGGAAAAATACATCCCGCAAGAGATTGAGAAAAAGTGGCAGAAAGTCTGGAAAGAGAAGAAAGCTTTCGCTGTTTCCGAAGATCCCGGCAAGCAGAAATATTACGTCCTGGAAATGTTTCCGTATCCGTCGGGCAATTTGCACATGGGGCACGTGCGCAATTATTCCATCGGCGACGTCGTGGCGCGTTTCAAAAAGATGCAGGGTTTCAATGTCTTGCATCCGATGGGCTTCGACGCGTTCGGAATGCCGGCGGAAAATGCCGCGATCAAAAACGGCACGCCGCCCGCGGAATGGACGTATTCGAATATTGAAAACATGACGCGGCAGCAGGAGGCGCTGGGGCTTTCGTACGATTGGAATCGCGAGGTCATGACGTGCCGCGAGGATTATTACAAGCACACGCAGAAACTTTTTGAAATTTTCTACAAGCGCGGGCTGGCGTACAAAAAAGAAGCAAAGGTGAATTGGTGCGACGGCTGCCACACGGTCTTGGCGAATGAGCAGGTCGAGGACGGGAAATGCTGGCGCTGCAAGACGGAGGTCGTCAAGAAGGATTTGTCGCAGTGGTTTCTGAAAATCACGGATTATGCGGACCGTCTCTTGGCGGATTTGGAGCTTCTGCCGGGCTGGCCGGAGCGCGTGAAGACGATGCAGAAAAACTGGATCGGGCGCTCGACGGGGACGGAATTTTCTTTCGCGGTCGAAGGCAGTGAGGAGCGGATTCCCGTCTACACGACGCGCGTTGACACGGTCTTCGGCGTGACGTACATGGTGCTCGCGCCGGAGCATCCGATTGTGAAAAAACTCATCGAAACGAATCCGGACAAGGAGAAAATCTTGGCTTTCATCGATGAAGTGAAGAATGAAAACGACATCGAGCGCACGTCCGAGGCGGCGGAGAAACGCGGGATGTTCACGGGCGGCTACGCGATCCATCCGCTGACGGGCGCGCGTGTGCCGATTTGGATTGCGAATTATGTCCTCTACGAATACGGCACCGGCGCGGTCATGGCCGTCCCGACGCATGACGAACGCGATTTTGCGTTTGCGAAGAAATATGATTTGCCGATGAAGCTCGTCGTCCAAAATGAAGCGGGGGATTTGGCTCTCGCTTCGATGGAAGACGCGTATCACGATGACGGCGTCTTGGTCAATTCCGGCGAATTCACGGGACTGACGTCTGCGGAAGGGCGGAAAGCCATCACGAAAAAATTTGAGGACATGGGGATTGGCCGCGAAAAGGTGAATTACCGCCTGCGCGATTGGCTCATTTCCCGTCAGCGCTATTGGGGCTGCCCGATTCCGGTGATTAATTGCCCGCATTGCGGTCCCGTGCTTGTGCCGGAAAAGGATTTGCCCGTGCGGCTTCCCGAAGATGTCGATTTCGTGGCCGGTGCGCTTTCGCCGCTCCAGACGAGCGAAAGTTTCCTGCATTGCCAATGTCCGCAGTGCGGCGCGGATGCCTTGCGCGAGACAGACACGATGGATACCTTCATCGATTCGTCCTGGTATTTCATTCGCTACGGCGACCCGCACAATGAGACCGAGCCGTTTTCCAAAGAAAAAGGAAACTATTGGATGCCCGTCGACCAGTACATCGGCGGCATCGAGCACGCGATTTTGCATTTGCTTTATTCGCGTTTCTTTGTGAAAGTCCTGCAGGATGAGGGACTTTTGGACACGCCGGAGCCTTTCACGAATCTGCTCTGTCAGGGCATGGTCTTGAAAGACGGCGGCAAAATGTCGAAATCCGTCGGAAATGTCGTGAGCCCCGAAGAAATTTTGGAGAAATACGGCGCGGACACGGCGCGGCTCTTCATTCTCTTCGCGGCGCCGCCGGAAAAAGATTTGGCGTGGAGCAATCAGGGCGTCGAAGGCTCGTACCGTTTCCTGCGTCGCGTCTGGACGATTGTCGGGCGGTATCAAGAGCTCGCGAAAACGTCGGCGGGAGCGCTCAGCGAGGATGAAAAAGATTTGCGCCGCCGCCTCCACATGACGATTGCGAAAGTCACGGCGGATTTGGACGGCCGTTTCAATTTCAACACGGCGATTTCGTCCGTCATGGAGCTCGTGAATGCGATGTATCTTTACGCGGAAAAGCATGAGGGCATCGACGCGGCGTTTGCGAAAGAATTGCTGCGCGCGCTCTTGCTCTTGCTCGCGCCCTTCGTCCCGCACATCACCGAGGAACTCTGGCAGGGGCTGGGCGAAGAAGAGAAGAGTGTCCATGCGGCGGCGTGGCCTTCCGTCGACGAAAGCGCGCTCACGGTGGAAGAAGCGGAGCTCGCCGTGCAAGTGAATGGGAAAGTGCGCGGCGTCGTGAAAATGCCGGTGGACGCGGCGGAGGAAACAACCGTCGCGGCGGCCAAGGAACTGCCGGAAGTCGCGAAGCATTTGGATGGAAAGACGGTTGTGAAATGCATCGTCGTCCCGGGCCGCGTGGTGAATATCGTCGTTAAATAATTTTGTGAGACAGTATTTCTGTTTCTATTAGAAAAAAGGAGTCGGAAACATGAGTCAAGTCTTTGTCATCGGGCACAAATCTCCGGATACGGACAGCATTGCGGCGGCGATTTCGTACGCGGCATTGAAGCGACAGCTCGGGATGGACGCCGTGGCGAAATGCGCGGGGGAAATCAATAAGGAATCGCGCTTCGCTTTGGAATATTTCGGTGTGGCGGCGCCGGAGTACGTGGAAAATGTCGCGCGCGCGTCGTCGGCGGACGAAAAACAGAAAATGATTCTGGTCGACCACAACGAGACGAAACAGTGCGTGGACGGCATCGGCGATGCGGAAGTCATCGAAGTCGTCGACCACCACCGCATTGGCGATTTCGAGACGGAAAATCCGATTTTCATGCTCTTCCGTCCGCTCGGCTGCGTGAATACGGTAATTTACGGATTGTACAAGCAGCACGGCATCACGCCGGACAAAGACGTGGCCGGGATGATGCTCTCGGCCATCATTTCCGACACGGTCCTCTTCCGCTCCCCGACGACGACGGACGAAGACAAGCAGGCCGTGGAAGAACTCGCGAAAATTTGCGGCGTGGATTACAAGACCTATGGCATGGAAATGCTCAAGGCCGGCGCGGATATTTCCGATTATCCCGCGGAGAAACTCGCCGGAAACGACACGAAAGAATTCGGCGCGGGGAAACAGATTTTCACCTGCGGCCAGATTTCCGTCATGGATTTGGCGCCGATCAACGCGAAGAAAGCAGAAATCCTGGCCGTCCTCGACAAGACAAAAGCCGAGCACGGCTACGCGGCGTCCTTCCTCATGGTGACGGATATTCTTTCGGAAAACACAGACCTCTGGTACACGACGGGCGACGCGCATTACGCCGAAGAAGCCTTTGGCAAAAAAGCGGAAGACGGAAAAATTTTCCTGCCCGGATGTATGTCTCGCAAGAAACAGGTGGCACCGTTTTTGCTGAAAGTTTTCGATTGAGTCAAAATGGAAACGGGGCTGCGAAAAAATGATGTCACATTTTTTCGCAGCTTTTTTATTCTGTTGGTGCGCGCGGCGCAATACAGAAGATGCGCGAAGCGCGTTCCGGTTAGCCCTCTTCGTGAAGAGGGTGGCGCGAAGCGCCGGGTGATGGACGGTAGTATGTGAAACATAAAGTTTTTAGCCTTCCGGTGCTGGATTATTTTGCTGCGCCAAATGCGCATGGCGGCGTTTTTCATGTGAGATGATTCCCTACGGAACCCCTTACAGCTCTTCATTTCCTTTCTTTTCCGAAAAAGAAAGGAAACGAAGCAAAGGAAAGAAAT
>CAVHDO010000082.1:0-7483 GCA_963634795.1 Oscillospiraceae bacterium | reverse complement strand
GGGGAAATGATATCATGAGAGGAAATTTTTGTCAAATGGGAAATGTCGGGGTGAGCGCTCGGCTTTTTTCGTCAGGCGGGATGGAGACGTTTGGGAAACAGTGCATAGTGCACAGTACACAGTGCACAGGGTGGCGTGCTCAACTTTTTTCTCAGGCAAGATGGAGACGTCAGACGGTCAGACATCAGACGTCAGATTTTAGCGGTAGCGCTACGCGCGATTTTTTTATAAAAACAAATGCGGCCGCAGGCCGGGTGATGGTCACTGTATGTGAGAAAAAGTTTAGTAGCAGAAAACCATTTTTCAGCGGATTTTCTTATGGCAGATGAAAAATTTTCGGCGGAAAAATTTTTCTTTGCTTTTTCTTCACATACGTTTGTCCATCATCCGGCCCTTCGGGCCACCTTCTTCCCGAAGAAGGCTTGACTCGTAGCGCTTCGCGCATTTTTTATAAAAAACCCGGCGCGGGGCGGAAACGCCACCAAAGCCCAGCAAGAAACCGCCGCGCCAACTGCTCACTGCTCACTGCTCACTGCTAATTGCTAACTGGTCCTCCCTCTTCCCTTTTATATTCATATATGACAAAAAACTTTATTTTGCTATAATGTATACAAAAGAAACACACCGCTGCTTTTTTTTGAGGAGGAAAATTTTATGGTGACCGGGGCGATTAAGAATCGGATTGATAAGATTTGGACGGATATTTGGGCCGGGGGGATTACGAATCCTTTGACTGTGATTGAGCAGCTGACCTATTTGATGTTCATCCGGTCTTTGGACGATAAGGAATGCGAAGCCGAGCTTTTGGAACATGAGAGCGGGGAGAAGACGGCGCGGATTTTTCCGGCTTCGGAGATTGGGCAATCGATGCGGTGGAGTCGATTCAAAAATATGGATTCGCGGGACATTTACAGCATCGTGTCCAAATACGTCTTTCCCGCCATCAAGGGGATGAAGAACGGGCGGCTGCCGGATTTCGACGAGCACGGGGACATGATCGAGATACCGGATGAGAAAGGAAACGGCGGCGCGGAGGGGGAGACGGCGTTTGCGCGGTACATGACGGACGCGATGTTTCTCATCCCGACGCCGCAAGTGCTCCAGAAAATCATCACCGGACTGGACGAGCTCTACGAGCAGGACATCGCCGGGCTGGATATGCAGGGGGATCTCTATGAATACATGCTGGGGAAACTGGAGATTGCCGGGAGAAACGGGCAATTTCGCACGCCGAAGCACATCCGCGACATGATGGTCGCCCTCACCGCGCCGACGCCCGCCGATACCATCTGCGATCCCGCGTGCGGCACGGCCGGATTTTTGGTGAGTGCCGCCGAATGGATCCGAAAGCATTACGAAGACACCATGCTGCCGAAAGAATGGGACCATTTCCAAGGAGACGCCTTCACCGGATTTGATACCGACCGCACCATGCTCCGCATCTCCGCGATGAACCTCATGCTCCACTCCATCGACGCGCCGCACATCGAGTACAAAGACAGCGTATCGAAGCAGAACGAAATCGAAAATCGCTACACCCTGTGTCTTGCGAATCCTCCCTTCAAAGGCACCGTCGACAAAGAAAGCATCCACGACAATCTGAAAGCCGTGACGAATACCACGAAGACCGAGCTCCTCTTTCTGGCGCTCTTTCTTCGCATGCTCCAAAAAGGCGGGCGCTGCGCCTGCATCGTGCCGGACGGCGTCCTCTTCGGATCCTCCAAAGCGCACCGGGCCATCCGCGAAGAACTCGTGGAGCGCCATCACCTCCGCGCCGTGATTTCCATGCCGTCGGGCGTCTTCAAACCCTACGCCGGCGTCTCGACCGCCGTCCTCCTCTTCACGAAGACCGGCGCGGGCGGCACGGACAAAGTCTGGTTCTACGACATGAAAGCGGACGGCAAGAGCCTCGACGACAAACGCGCCGAGATCCCGGAGAACGACATCCCGGACATCCTCGCCCGCTTCCAGAATTTAGGAAACGAGGAGCATCGCGCGCGCACCGACCAAAGTTTTTTCGTCCCGAAGGAGGAAATCGCGCAAAACGGCTATGATCTCTCCATCAATAAATACAAGGAAGCGCCTTACGTCCCGGTTGCCTATCCGCCGACGGCAGAGATTCTGGGAAACTTGGAAACTTTGGAAACGGAGATTGCGGCCGGTCTGAAAAAGTTGCGGGGGATGTTGTGATGAGAATTTTGTTGGGAGATATTCTTAGAGAAATTGTGGAGAAAACCACAATGAATAATCAATATCCGGTACTTACCGCATCAAGATCCGGATTGTTTTTGCAAAATGATTTTTTTAACAAACAGATTGCAAGTAAAGACAATACCAGATATAAAATCATAAGACGGGGGCAATTTAGTTATCGAGCCATGAGTGATACGGGAGAATTTTTTCCTAATATTTTAGAATGCGTAGACATCGGAATTGTCAGTCCTGCCTATCCGGTGTTTGAAAATACGCAACCTGACAAAGTTACGAACGAATATCTGAAATATTATTTTAAGTCTGCTATTTTTCAAAATGCAATATCACATTTTGCCCAAGGAAGCACACGAACTTCTTTGAAATTAAATAAATTGAAGACGGTTACAATCGATGTTCCGGATGTTAAAACACAAAAAGAAATGACGGAAAATTTAGATGAGATTGAATCGCTTTTATCACAGCGCAAGCAGCAGCTGGCTATGCTGGATGAGCTTGTTAAGGCTAAATTTATCGAAATGTTTGGGGATCCAAAAGATAACAAATTAAAATGGCCTTCTTGCTTGCTCGAAGAGTTGTTTACAGTTGGATCCAGTAAACGAATTTATCAAAGCGAATGGGTTTCGGAGGGGATTCCATTTCTCAGAATATCTGATTTGATGAATAAGATTGAAAAGAAAAGCGAAACGGCTGAGCTTTTCATTTCAGAGGCTCTTTATGAAGACCTCAAAAAAAATCATTTGGTTCCGACGGCTGGCGATATTTTAGTTACATCAAGAGGCACATTGGGAAAGTGCTATGAGATTCAGAAGCATGACGCATTTTATTTCCAAGATGGGATGATCAGCTGGCTTTACAACAGAAGTGAAAAAATAATTAATGCCTATTTCATATATTTGTTTCAAATGCCGGGATTTCGCATACAGATTGATACGGTGCCTGCCGGTTCGACAGTCAACTATCTCTCTATTGCAAGAATAAGAAAGCTGAAAATCATGTGTCCGCCCATAGGGCTGCAGCATCAGTTCGCGAATTTTGTTTCCTGTATCGACAGTGTGAAGGCCGATGCGGAGAGGAGTCTGCGGGGGTTGGATCTTTTGAAGCGGTCTCTCATGCAGGAGTATTTTTCCTGAGGGCGGTTCCGTTTCCTCTGTTTCTTCCGTTTCCTGTGGAAGGAGTGTGTCGTATGGCGAATTTTGATTTCCTGAAGGAGAGGCCGGAGTACGCTCTTTTCGCGCCGGCGGCGATGGAGGCGGAGCGTGTGTATGCGTCGTCTCCGGCGATGTGTGCGGTGGGCTGCCGGAAGGCTTTGGAGCTGGCGGTGCGCTGGGTGTATGCGGCGGATACGACGATGGAGATGCCGTATCGGGATAATTTGCAGGCGCTCATCCATGAGCCTTGTTTCCGGCTGGCGATGGATGCGGGGACGTGGGAGAAGCTTCCTTTTGTGGTTCGGCTGGGGAATCTGGCTGTGCATACGGAGCGGACGGTGGAGCGGAGTGCGGCTCTGGTGGCGCTTCGGAATCTTTTCGAGTTCGTCCGGTGGATTGAGTATTGCTACGGGGAGTCGTACGAGGAGCGGGCGTTCTCGGAGGAGGCGATCCCGCGGGTGCGGGTGGTGACGGATTTCCGGAAGATTCGTGAGCAGGAAAGTCTTTTGGAGGAGAAGGAGTCGGAGCTTTCGGCGCTGCGGGAAAAGGTGCGGCAGATGGCGGCGCGGCTCACGGCGGAGAAGGAGCGGCACAAGGAGGAGCGGCGTTTTGCTTCGGAGGATTTGTCGGAGTGGGCGACGCGGAAGGTGTATATCGATGTGGATCTGGCGGAGGCGGGCTGGTTGTTTTCGGGCGCGTCTCAGGATGTGCGTGAGGAGTACGAGGTCACGGGGATGGGCGGCGAGTACGGTCGCAAGGGTTTCTGTGATTATGTGCTTTTCGGCAAAGACGGGCGGCCTCTGGCGGTGGTGGAGGCGAAGCGGACGAGCAAGGATCCGCATATCGGCCGGGTGCAGGCGGATTTGTATGCGGATTGCCTCGCGCGGGCTTTCGGTCGGCGGCCGGCGGTTTTCACGACGAATGGTTTCGAGACGTATTTCCGGGATACGGCGTCGGCGGCGGAGCGGCGTGTCAGCGGGATTTTCGGGCGTGAGGATTTGGAGCGTCTTTTGTCGCGGCGCGGGGTGTCGGTGAATTTGTCTGAAATCCCGATTGATGACGGGATCACGGATCGGTATTACCAGAAGGAAGCGATCCGGGCGGTGTGCGAAGGGATTAGCCGCGGGGAGCGGAAGCATTTGCTGGTGATGGCGACGGGGACGGGGAAGACGCGGACGGCGGCGTCTCTGGCGGATGTGCTGTCTCGCGGCGGTCAGGTGACGAATATTTTGTTTCTGGCGGATCGGACGGCTCTCGTGAAGCAGGCGCGGGATGATTTCAAGCGGTATTTGCCGGAGATGTCGCTGTGCAATTTGTGCGGGAATAAGGATGATCGGAATGCGCGGATTGTATTCTCGACGTATCCGACGATGCTGAATGCGATTGATGATGTGAAGACGGCGGAGGGGTTGCGTTTATTTTCGCCGGCGCATTTTGATTTGATCATTACAGACGAGTGTCATCGGAGTATTTTCAAGAAGTATCGGACGATTTTCGAGTATTTCGATGCGATGACGGTGGGGCTGACGGCGACGCCGAAGACGGATGTGGACCGGAATACGTACGATTTCTTTGAGATGGCGCACGGGGTGCCGACGTATGCGTACGATTACGAGACGGCGGTGGAGACGGATCATGTCTTGGTGCCGTATTACAATTATGAGGTGAAGACGAAGTTTCTGGATGAGGGGATCACGTACGATGATCTTTCGCCGGAGGATCGGGCGCGTCTGGAGGAGGATTTTGAGCCGTACGGCGGTTGTCCGGATTTCATTCCGTCGTCGCAGATGAATGAGTTTATTTTTAATGAAACGACGGTGGATCGGGTGCTGGAGGATCTGATGGAGCGGGGCATCCGGACGGCGGGCGGGGATCGATTGGGCAAGACGATCATTTTCGCGCAGAATACGAAGCACGCGGAATTTATTTTGGAGCGTTTCAATCGTCTGTATCCACAGGTTTCTGGACAATTTGCCGAGCGGGTGGTGTGTGAGGATTCGTACGCGCAGGCGGTGATTGATGCGTTCAAGTCGGAGGAGAAGCCGCCGCATATCGCGGTTTCCGTGGATATGATGGATACAGGGATCGATGTGCCGTCTTGTGTGAATTTGGTTTTCTTCAAAAAGGTGCGGTCGAAGACGAAGTTTTGGCAGATGATCGGTCGGGGGACGCGCCTTTGTCCGGGGCGCACGTTTTCGGATGGGATTGACGGGGAGTACGAGGGCAAGCGCCGTTTCCTCATTTTCGATTATTGCGGAAATTTCGAGTATTTCCGGACGCACAAAGAGGGGATCGAGTCAAAGGAGCCGAAGAGTCTCGCGGAGGCGATTTTCATCAAGCGGGTCCGGCTGATGGCGCTCTTGCAGGAGGGGGCGTACGCGGAGGCGCCGTATCCTGCGTGGCGCTCCGATCTGGTCTCGATGTGCTGCGGGCAGGTGGCGGCTCTCAATCCGAAGCTGGCGGCGGTGAAGATGCGGCTGCGCTATGTGGAGAAATTCAAAAAGGCGGAGGCTTTCACGGCGCTTTCGGTGGGGGATACGGCGGAGCTTTCGCAACAGATTGCGCCGATTGTGACGAGTGAGGACGCGGACGAGGCGGCGAAGCGTTTCGATAATTTCATGTACGGCTTGATGCTGGCGGGGCTGGAGGAGAATCGTTCGATTCGGGCGCCGATGCGGAGATTGGCCGATGTGGCGGCGTCGCTGGAGAAGAAGGCGAGCATTCCGCAGGTGCGCGAAAAGCTGCCGCGGCTCCGGGAGGTGCAGACGAAGGAATTTGCGGAGTCGAAGGACATCTGGCTTTTTGAGACGGTGCGCCGCGAGTTGCGGGATCTCATCCGTTTCCTGGAACCGGGCGATGGAAAGCCGTCCATTATGACGCGGCTGGAGGATCCGATTTTGCAGAGTACGGAAGGCGAGCCGCTCGATCCGGCGTATGATTTCGAGGATTATCGCGCGAAGGTGAATCGCTACGTGAATGAGCACGGCGATTCGCTGGTGATTCATAAATTGACGCACAATATCCGCCTGACGCAAAAGGATTACGAAGAACTCGCGCGCGTCCTGACGGTCGAGCTGGGCAGCGAGGCGGATTACCGGCGCGAATACGGCGACCTGTCCTTCGGACTCCTCATCCGCCGCATCGCGAAACTCGATCACGAAGCGGCCATGCAAGCTTTCTCCGCTTTCATCAATGACGCGTCCCTGAATGCGAAACAAATCGCTTTCGTCCAAAAAATCATCCGCCACGTGGAGCAAAACGGATACATGGACAAGGTCACGGATCTCCAAAAGCCGCCCTTCGACAAGCCGATCGCTTTCACAAAACTTTTCGACGACAAGACAAGAACGGCGCTTTTGCAGACGATCAAGAGTATCAAGGAAAACGCAGAGGGAATCGCGGGGTGAAAGGGGCAGTTAGCAATTAGCAATTAGCAGTTGGCATAGCTGTTTTGTGCCTTCTTTTTGCGGCGTTTGAGATGAAAAATTTTGTGCTGGTAGGGAAGAGGGAAGAGGGAAGAGAGGCGCGGCTGTT
This sequence comes from Oscillospiraceae bacterium, assembly GCA_963634795.1. GTDB lineage: Bacteria > Bacillota > Negativicutes > Veillonellales > Dialisteraceae > UBA1822. The sequence goes on along the minus strand of CAVHDO010000082.1, from coordinate 587 downwards.
TTCTGCTTGGCTCTTGCGGCGTTTGAGATGAAAGACGTCAGACGTCAGACATCAGACGTCAGACATCAGAACGTGCTTGCCTTTGTGACATTTGTGCCTCGCGACGTGGGTTTTTATAAAAAAATGCGCCGAAGCGCCACAAGTCAAGCCTTCTTCAGGAGGCGACCTTCCGGTGGACGGTCGCCAGTGCCCCGTAGGGGCGGATGATGGACGACTCTATGTGAGAAAAAAGTTTAGCAACAGAATTTTTTCGGCGCAAAATTTCACGGCAGATGAAAACTTTTCGATGAAGCATTCTTTGCTTGGTACTCCTGACTTTTCCATCACCCGGTCTGACGGCCACCCTCTTCCCGAAGAGGGCTGACCGGTACGCGCTTCGCGCATTTGTTTTTATAAAAATCGCGCGTAGCGCGCACCTGAACTGCTAATTGCTCATTGCTAACTGCTAACTTTTTTCCCGTCTGAGCAAAAAGCCAAGCAACCATCTGATGTCTGACGTCTGATTGTCTGACGTCTCAATCTTGTCTGACGAAAAAAGCCGAGCACGCCAACCTGTGCACTGTGTACTGTGCATTTTTCGCATGGTG
>CAVHDO010000081.1:3329-7521 GCA_963634795.1 Oscillospiraceae bacterium | reverse complement strand
GCGGCGTAGAGTATCTTATCACGGGCAAGAAAGTTTGTCAAATACTTTTTTGAAAATTTTTCGAAAAAAGTTTTCCAGACAATTTTTCCCGCTCTCATCATTTCATTTTCAGCACCAAAAAAGTCTTCTCCTTTTCGGAAAAGACTTCTTTATTTATTTTTCTCTTTCAAGTAAATTTCTCCCAAAATCCATGCGACGTAATCGTCGACCGGTTCATCGGGAGAGCGAAGGCCGTCCGGCAGGAAGCGGGTCACGCCTTTGGCCGGGTGTTCTTTCTTCCAACGGGCTTCTCCCATTTCTGTCGTGTGCTTTTCATCGACAATTTCCACGGGAATGTCGATATTTTCTTTTTGCAACAATGTTTCCACGCGCTTTTGCATTTCTCGGTGGTGCGTTCCGTTTCCCATGACGATGACACGCGGACGATCTGTTTGCAAAAATTTCAAAAGTTCCGTTTCCAAATTTTCTGTCGGAAGAATGCGTTTTCTGACGCAGCGTCCGTCTTCTTCGACGAGAGCCGCGCCGGTCTTCGCGCTTCCGGGATCGATGGCGAGAATCATTGCGGGATGACCTTGACGGTAATGATGACGGGGCCGGCGGTCGTGACGTCTTTTTTGGCGATGGCGCGCAGGATGCACTTTCCGGCCAAATCATGAATGCGCTGCAAGGTGTCCATCATTTCGCGGCTGTCGAGCTCGCCGACATTTCCGGTGATGGGATCGGGAAGCACGCCTTTTTCTTGCGAGACTTGGTTCACTTCTTTCAGGAAACGAAGGAGTTTCAGGTCCAAATTTTGAAATTCTTTGTATTCATCCAAATCTTTTTCGAGAATCACATTTCCTTCTTTATAAATGGTCACGTCATCATGAATGTCAAAGGTAACGACGGCGGATTCTCCGAGAATGATATTGCCCGCTGCCATAATGCGAATGAGCTGGCTGTTCTCGGCGTCGGTGATGTCGGTGACGGCTTTTTCAAAATCTTCGGGACGGACGCGCACCAGGATGGCATTTTTGTCTTGCACGCTGAGTCTTTCGCAAAGCGCACCGTTGATGTCGTTCAAAATATTCGCCAAGACGCCGGCCGCCGTTTCTTTATCCATATGCGCGTCGACGACGGCGGTATTGATGACTTGCCCCGCGCGGAAAATAACGGTGCCTTCGCGAATGGCGGAAATGCTGTTGATCAAAATTTCTCTTTCTTCATTGAGTTTTTCGATGTTTCCGGAGAGCTCGGTTTTCGTCGCTTCCAGCGCTTTGATTTCATCCGCGGAGGTCTTGATGTCGGCTTTGGCTTTTTCATAAGCGTCTTCGACGACGGAAAGTTGCGCCTGCATATTGTTTCTTTGATTTTCGACTTGGGAAAGTTCATCGGTGACGGTCGTCAGGCGTCCCGTCATCTGCTCGATTTCCGCGTTTTTCGCGTGCAACAGTTTCTCGCCTTGCGACAGGGCTTCGTTTTTGGCCGCAATATCTTCGTTGAGCCGATCCATTTCCGCATGAAGTTTGGACAGACCGAAAAGGGCGACGCGGACATTTTCATTCAAAACGGCGAGGGTCGCCACGGTCAGGCAGGCGATAAAAATCCCGGACAGAATGGTAATGATGACGGAGGTGTATTTCGGGCGCAGGCCAAAGAGGGTCAAGCGCCGTTTCCCGACTCTTGTCCCGATCTTGTCGCCCAGATAGGCAATGATACCGCCCATGGCCATCAGAACCAAAATGACGGAAATGCCGATAAACATACCCAAACTCCTTTTTCTGTTTCTTTTCGTATCACCGGAAACTGTTTCCGTTGAAAATTATTTTGAAATACGCCGAATGAGATACGCGCTGACGAGGATTGCAATGAAATTCGGAATCCAAACGGCCAATTCCGGCATAATGGCATGACTTCTTCCCAGCGAGCCGGAGAGTGTCATGGTCGCATAGTAGAAAAAAATCACAACGACGGCGATGCCGAAACCGATGGAAGAGGAGCGCTGCCGCTGCACGCCCAAGGGCGATCCCATCAAAGCGAAGATAAAGCTGGCGAAAGGCAGGCTGAAACGCTGCTGGATTTCCATATCGAATGTCGCGGTGTCTTCATGCGCCTCCCGCAAAATCATGCGCTCTTGATTGAGCTCGCGGATGGTCATCTCGTCCAAATTTTTCTGAGATTTGACGATGTCTTGCGGCTGCGATGCGTAGGGAATGGTCTGCTCTTCGAAATGCAAGGTGTGCTCGGTGCCGTCTTCTTTGAGTTCGTAAATGGTGCCGTTTTGAATGTACCATGTGCCGCCGCGCCATTCGGCATACGGGGCTTTTTCCACGCGCACGACTTGGTCTTTTTCAAATTCCTGAATGGTGATGTTGTTGAGTTTTCTCGTCGCGTCGTCGTAATTTCTGGCGTAGAGCAAATGCTCGATGGCGCCGGCTTGAACGTCGCGAATGACGACGTGCTCGGCGGAAGCGGGCTTCATATTTCTCTGCACTTCTTCGCGAACGATGCGGGAATATTCGTTATTCGTCCACGGCACGACGTATTCGTTGAAAGCGACGGTGCCGATGCTGATGCAAAACGCAGTCACGAAAACCGGCATGGCCAAGCGAACGAAACTTTGTCCGGAGGTGCGCATGACGATGAGTTCGCTGGCGGAGGAAAGCCTAGAGAAACACATGAGGGACCCCAGCAAAATCGCCATGGGAAAGGTGTAAATGATGATGCGCGGGATAGCCAGGAGAAACAATTTGGCGGCAATCAGCGGAGTGGCTCCGTATTTGGCGATAAAATCCGCGATTTTCAAAAGGGTGTCCGAACCGACGAAAATCGCCGTAAAGGCTGCCACGCCGAACAGAAACGGTCCCAAAAATTCTTTCAATATGTACTTATCCAGCGTGCGCATCCGACGGTTCCCTCCTTTCTTCCCTTTTCATCATAATGTGAAATTTTCTCCCAAATAATATTTCTTCGCGACGGGGTCATGGGCAACCGCGTCAGCCGTGCCGGAGAGCAAAATTTTCCCTTCCGACAAAATGTAAGCGCGATCGACGATGCGAAGTGTCTCACGGACGTTGTGATCCGTAATCAAAATCCCGATGCCGCGCTCTTTGAGTTGCAAAATGAGATGCTGAATGTCCTCGACGGCCAACGGATCGACGCCGGCGAAGGGCTCGTCCATCAAAATGAACGACGGATCCAAAGTGAGCGAGCGGGCAATCTCGACGCGCCGCCGCTCCCCGCCGGAAAGGGCGCTGCCCATCATATCTTTGACGTGAGTGATATGAAATTCTTCCAACAAATAATTCGCTTTTTCTTGGCGCGCGGCCGGCGTCAAATCGTCCCGCGTTTCCAAAAGCGACATCAAATTGTCCCACACGCTCATCTTCCGAAAAATGGAAGCTTCCTGTGGCAAGTAACTGATTCCGAATCGATGACGCTCATGAATGGGCATTCCGTTCAAAGATGTCCCGTCCACCGTCACGTCGCCTTCGTCGGGCGCAATAATCCCGACGATCATATAAAACGTCGTGGTCTTCCCGGCGCCGTTCGGACCCAACAGACCGACGACGCTCCCGTCCCCGACTTCGACATTGACGTCATTGACGACCGTGCGAAGACCGTAGCGCTTGACCAAATGATGTGTCTCTATCCGCATGAAAATCCTCCCGGCTTAGCGACCGGATGTATTCGTAATCACGAGCTTGCTGCGTCCGCGCGTCACGACGGTATCATCTTCCGCAGTGAAAACAAGCTCGGGTCCTTCAAATGTATTTCCTTTTTGCTCCGCGCGGGCGTTCCCGGTGAGAACGACCTTCCCGTCTTCCTTGTCCGGCGTCTTCGTGTACACCGCCTCATCCCCGGAGCCGACGATTTGGTGCACTTTGCTCTCAAAATGCACGCCGCCCGTCGCCACGACGCGGATTTCCTTGGAATTTCCTTCAATCAAAGGCGCCGTCATGGAGCCGTCGGGCGTGGAAACAAAACCGTTTCCTTCGACACGTCCGTACCCGGTCTCCGAATTGTAGGAAACGGTGTCTCCGCGGAGCATTCTCCGATTCTCCGCATCATAGGCGGAAACGCTGCCTGTGCCGGTGACAGTCTTGTCCTGCGCCAAATGAACGGTCTCCGCATCCATGGTGCTTTCACCCTTGGCGTAATGGACTTTTCCCGTCAGGTACGCCGAGCGATCCTCGAAACGATATTCGCCGTG
>CAVHDO010000081.1:0-2924 GCA_963634795.1 Oscillospiraceae bacterium | reverse complement strand
CCTCGAACTTCCCCCTCCAAATACACCAATTTTTCATTTCGGGAAATGCGTCCCGTCTTGGCTTTGATGGAAAGCTCCAAATCTTTGTCCTTGAAATAGCCGTCCACGTCCTCCATCGTCGCCGTATCCTTATCGCCGCCGATGGTCACACGCTTCGCCTTGAGCCGCCAAATAACCTTGCCGCCCTGCGTTTCCTGCATCTCCGAGCCGGACAATTCCATGATAGGCACCGCAACCGACGGCTTCCCAAACCAATTTCCACTCTGGAAAAGAAGGAAAATTCCGAGACAAACGGCAAAAACGGCGCCGAGAATGATTTTCGTCCGTTTAGTCATCCGCCCGCTCCTTTTTTATTTCTTCATACATCTCGATTTCTTCCGGCTTCGTCCAGAACAAATGCTGGAACCAAAGCCAATTCTCCGGATGCTCCTTGATAAAAGTTTCCATAATCGTCGCCATGCGCTGGGAATTGTGAATCAACTCTTCGCGCGAATTGTCCCTCGTTTCGTAAGAAAATTCTTCCCCGACGCAGACCGTATGCCCTTTCCCGCCCGGATTTCTCACAATGAAAATCGGCAGAATGGGCGCGTGAAATTTTTTCGCAAAAATCGCCGGCCCTTGCGGAAACGAAAAAATCCGATTCATAAATCGCACGGGGACGCCGCTTTCTCCCCCGTCCTTATCCGATAAAAATCCCAAAATGTCGTTCCGTTTCATCGCGCGCGCCGCCGCAATCATCTCATAGCCGCCCGTACCCGTCAGAAAAATATGCTGCCCGGAACGCTCCCGATACTCATTGATGATGCGCATCAAAGCGTCATCCGCCTGTTTCTTCGCAATCGCGGACGTCGGAAATCCATGGAGCGCGACGCCGGCCCCCAGCCATTCCCAATTTCCGACATGCGCCGTGAGTCCCACAATACCGTGTCCTTTGGCAAACGCGGCCTTCAACCGTTCGGGGTGATCGATGGAAACAAAATCATCGATCCGCTCTTTTGCTACAATGAGACGGGGCATGTACAGCATCTCCATCACGGACATACCGATATTTTTATACACTTTTTGCAGCATCTCTTCCGCTTCGGTCTGATTAAGCCCGAGGCCGCTCATCAGCTGAGAAATGCCGCGTTTCTTTTGTTTTTGAATGCGGTTCATGATTGCGGGACCCAAAAAGCGGCCAATCGAAAGCACGCGATCATACGACATCGCGCACAAAAGACGACTGACTCCTTTCAAAAGAACATACCGCAACCGACCCGACATTTGGACTCCTTACATTGTATACTGAATTTGATTGTCACATATGTGGCAAAGACGTCAGACGATCAGACATCAGACTTTAGATGTGTCGCCTTCGGCGACGATTTTATAAAAAACGCGCGAAGCGCATACCTAAATTGCTAACTGATAATTGCTAATTGCTAATTGATCACTGCCCGACGCTGTCCGTTTCTTCTCCCAAGAAAAGCCCCAGCGCTTCCTCGTAGCGATGATCCCGTTTCCAAATAAAAGAAATGAAATCTCGCGCGGCTCCTTCGCCGCCTTTTTTCTCGGAAACGAAATCCGCTACCTTACGATTTTCTTCCGTCGCATCGGCAGGCGCCCCGGAAAGCCCCACGCGACGCATCAGTTTCAAATCATTCCAATCATCGCCGAAATACGCCGCCTCTTCCCAAGAAAGTCCGTATTTTTCCAAAAGCCCTTCCATCGCGGCGACTTTGTCCGACACACCGAGCAGCGAAAATTTCATTCCCAATTCTTTGGCACGCGCCTCGACGACGGGCGATGCGCGACCCGTGATGACGCCGACAAGATAGCCCATCTTTGCAGCTCGTGACAGCCCGAGACCGTCCCGCGCGGAGAAAACTTTCATTGTTTCCCCGTTTTCACCGAGAAAAATTCGCCCGTCCGTCAGCGACCCATCCACATCGAAAGCAATCAGCCTAATCGCCATCACACCACGCCCTGCCGCAGCAAATCCGTGACATGGAGCATCCCGACCGCGCGCCCCGCTTCATCGACGACGGGGAGCACCGTGATGGGATGCGGCTTGTGATCGTCCATGAGATGCAACGCTTCCGCTGCCAATTTATCCGCCGTAATCACCTGCGGATGCGTCGTCATGACCGCCTCCACCGGTTCATTCAAAAATTCCACACCGTTTTTGAGCCCGCGACGCACATCTCCGTCCGTCAAAAGCCCCAAGAGAAGCCCGTCCCCGTCAATCACATTCACCGCGCCGAGCCCCTTGTCCGTCATCACGAAAAGCGCGTCCTTTACCGACGCTTTCCGATCCAAAATCGGATGATCGTCGCCCTTGTGCATGACCATGTCCACCGTCAGCAGGAGCCGTTTCCCGAGCGATCCGCCCGGATGGAAAACGGCAAATTTATCCGCCGTGAAATGATTGTCTTCCATGAGCGCGATCGCCAGTGCATCTCCCAGCGCCAAAGCCGCCGTCGTCGAGCTCGTCGGCGCCAGCCCCAGACTGCCCGCTTCATGAGAAACGCCGGCATAAAGCGCGACATCCGCATTTTTCGCCAGCGTCGAATCCAAATTTCCGCAAACGGCAATGAGGCGCGCTCCGATGCGACGAAGAGACGGCAAAATCGCCAAAATTTCTCCCGTTTCCCCGCTGTTCGAATACGCAATCACGACATCTTGATCCGTCACCATGCCCAGATCTCCGTGAATCGCCTCGGCCGGATGCACGAAAAAAGCCGGCGTGCCCGTCGATGCCATCGTCGCCGCCGTCTTCTTCGCAATGTGCCCGGATTTCCCCATCCCGGTCAAAATCACGCGCCCGGATGCGCTTTCAATCAAAGAAACTGCGCGCGCAAATTTCTCATCCAAAGTCGGAATCAAAGCCGAAATCGCCGCCGCTTCCTCCGAAAGCACCTTCGTCGCCACGTCCAAGACAGACA
>CAVHDO010000080.1:0-7559 GCA_963634795.1 Oscillospiraceae bacterium | reverse complement strand
AGGAAAGAAACCGCCGCCAGGGCAAAATTCGCCGCCACTCAGGGGCGCCGCCGCTTGGCCTTCGAACAGTTAGCAGTTAGCAATGAGCAATTAGCAGTTGGCAGGGCTTTTTCTTGCTTGAATTTTGAGGCGTTTGTGATTCTTGTTATATAAAAAATTGCGCGAAGCGCGTACCTGCACTGCTAACTACTCACTACTCACTGCTCACTTTCATTGGCGCGGACCTCGGCGAATTTTGCACAGGCGGGCCCCCTTACAGCAAAACAGCCGGGAGCTTTGGGCCGGGAGCTTGGAGCACACAAAGAGATCAAGACGTCAGACATCAGACGATCAGACGTCAGATGAAAGAGGTATCGCCTGCGGCGATGATTTTTATAAAAAATCGCGCGGAGCACCGATAGTGAAACGCGCCAAAGGCGAATATAACAAAATGCGGCGGAGCCGCTACCAATTAAGCCTTCCTTTGGAGGAAGGTGGCGTGAAGCGCCGGATGATGGGTCGCCGAAGGCGCAATATAAAAATGTCGCGAAGCGACACCGCTAAAATCTGACGTCTGATGTCTGACCGTCTGACGTCTTGGTCTCCGTGTGAGGTGAAATCCGATCATAAACAAAGCTTGCTTCTTCTGTGGTATAATATACGAGATTTTACCGTATTTTGAAAACAGAGAGAGCAGATAGGATGAGATTTGGATATCGGCGGGGAGCCCTTGCGTTATTGATGGCCGGCAGTGTGTTGTTGTCCGGTTGCGGCGTGCCTTTTTTTGATAATCCTTGGGAAGGCACTTGGTGGGGCGTGCAGGATGCCGGGAAAAATTGGTCCGGCGATGAGATTAAAAATCTGGAAATTTTTACGTTTACGAAAGAAGGCGATACCATTACCGTCGAGCATCGTACACAGCGAGGCCAAAAAGAAATCGAGGGCGCGTTGTCCGGGACGGCGGTTGTGGACGGCGGGCGACTCTTGGTGAAGCCAAAGGACAGTCCGCGCGAGGTCATTTTTTCATTCAGCCGCACCGGGCGCACGATGGAGACATCTTTGAAGAATGCGGATGGCTCTGTCGTGACTTTGACCGAGCTCACGAATGACAATAATGCGGAGATGGAAAAAATTCGGAGCGAAATCATTCAGACGTTTTCCAAGCCGGAGAACGCTGTCAATACGACGATTGGAAGATAAAGGGAGAAAACAGCATGTCGTTTCATGAAATCGAGGCGGAAGCGCTGGCTTGGAATCCTTTCACGCAGATTGGGAAAGGATGGTTTTTGGTCGGCGCGGGAGATGAAAAAGCGCACAACGCGATGACGGTCAGCTGGGGCGGACTCGGTGTGTGGTGGAGCAAAAATGTCGCGACGGTGTACATCCGCGAGAGCCGGTATACGAAGACTTTTTTGGACGAAAGTGAATATTTCACTGTGTCGGCGCTGCCGGAAACGTATCGAAAGGAAATGGGATTTTTCGGATCGCATTCCGGTCGGGATGGCGATAAATTTGCGGAAACGGGATTGACGCCTTATCCGGTGTGCGGCACTGTCGGCGTCGCGGAGGCGGATGCGATTCTTGCCTGTCACAAATTGCTTCGCACGCCGCTTCCCAAGGAAACATTTTTGGATGCGGATGCTTGCAAGACTTGGTACGCCGGGGCGGATGAAGGAAATTTCCACACGATGTATATCGGCGAAATCGTGAAGGTCTTACAAAGAGATTGAGAAATCAAAAATCGTAGGTCGAAAGCGGCTTGCGATTTTTTGTTTCCTGTTTTACTGTCATAACTTTTATCTATAAGGAAGCCTCGAAAATTTTCATAGACGATAGCGGGCGGGTACGGTATAATAAAGGCAAAATAGCGTCGCGAGGAAGCGGCGGCGGCGTATTTCCTTTTTGCGAAATGCGCTTTTCTGTGGATGTTTCCCGTCAAGGAGGAAGAGACTTTGGAGACAAAATCCGATTTTATTTGGAAAATGGGCGGCCAGCAGGGGCAGGGCGTGGAGTCTTGCGGCGAAATCCTGGGCAATGTCCTGACGCGCGAGGGGTATTCGCTTTTCAGCCAGCGTTTGTTTGCGTCGCGCATCAAGGGCGGCCACACAACCATCGCGCTTCGCATCGCGTCCCATGAGGTCGCGACAATCGGCGAGGCAATCGATTGCTTGGTCGCGCTGGATCAGGAAACGATTGATTTGCACGGCGCAGAGGTCCGCGAAGGCGGCGTCATTCTGGCCGACAGCGCATTCAAGCCGAAATGGGAAACGCATTCGGGGCGCGTATTTCTGGCGCTTCCTATCACGGAAATTGCCAAAGCGCACGGCTCTTTGCAAATGAAAAATATCGCGGCGCTCGGGATGTCGGCGGGACTTTTGGGATTTCCGAAAGAACCGTTTTTCCGTTTCATCGCGCATCGCTTTGGGAAAAAGGGCGCCGATGTCGTGGAGAACAACAAGACTGCTTTCATCGAGGGTTACGATTGCGCGACGGAGGCGATGCAGGGGCATTCCGTCGGGAAGCTCACCGCGCCGGAGAAATCGGATCGCGTGTATCTTTTGGGGAATGAGGCGGCGGCGCTCGGCGCGATTGCGGCGGGAAGCCGTTTCATGGCGTCGTACCCCATCACGCCGGCGACGGAAATCATGGAATACATGATCAAGGCGATGCACAAAACGAATTCGACGGTCGTGCAGACGGAGGACGAGCTGTCGTCCTGCATGATGGCGATGGGCGCGGGCTATGCGGGCGTGCGCGCTTTCACGGCGACGAGCGGTCCCGGGTTGTCTCTCATGGCTGAATCGATTTCCATGGCGTCGATTGCGGAAATTCCCGTCGTGATTATCGACGTGATGCGCGCCGGTCCCTCAACGGGCATGGCGACGAAAGTGGAGCAGAGCGACATCCGTTATGCAGTCGGCGCCGGGCATGGGGACGCGGAAAAAATCGTCCTTGCGGCGTCGTCCATTGAGGATTGTTTTTACATCACGCAGGAAGCTTTCAATTTGGCGGAAGAATTTCAGACGCCGGTCATCCTGCTTTCGGATTTGCAATTCGGCATGTGCAAGCAGTCCGTGCCGGCTTTCGACAAGGATCGCGTGGAAATTCGTCGTGGGAAACTCGTCCGCGAAGGACTGCCGGATCTGCCTGCGGGTGAATATTTCCACCGCTTTGCCGACACGGAAGACGGGATTTCGCCGCGCACGATTCCCGGCGTCAAGAACGGGATGTTCCTTTCGACGGGTCTTGAGCACAATACATACGGGAAACCGGCGGAAGGCGTGGCGGATCGGATGCAGCAAATGGAGAAACGGCATCGTAAGTTGGCCGGCGTTTCCAAAGCCATTCGCCCGTTTTTCGTGCTGCATGAGGAAACGGAGACGGATTTGCTCGTCATTGACATTTGCTCGACGGGCGGCGCGGTGGCCGAAGCGATGGAAATTTTGGAAGCGGCGGGGAAAAAAGTGAATCATTTGCAGCTTCGTCTGCTTTCCCCGTTTCCGGCAGAAGAATTGCGGCCGTATATCGAGGGCGCGAAACGCGTGCTCATCGTGGAGGAAAATGGGACAGCACAGCTTCGCGAGCTTTTTGCCGCGCATTTCGATTGCCACGACAAATTGCTGTCGCTCTTGCAATATGACGGCACACCGTTCGTCGCGTCCGCTATCGTCAAGAAAGCCGAGGAGGTCTTGTAATCATGGCGTCACCGAGAGAATATAAAAATAAAATCATTCCGAATTGGTGCCCCGGCTGCGGCGACTTCGGGATTCAGAACGCGATTGCGGCCGTTTGCGCAAAGAAAGGCTGGGCTTTCGAGGACATTGCCCTTATTTCCGGCATCGGTTGCTCGTCTCGCATCGGCGGTTATCATTATTGCTACGGCGCGCACACGACGCACGGGCGCTCGCTTCCCTTTGCGCAGGGAATCAAATGCGCGAATAAAGAGCTGCACACGATTGTCTGCTCCGGCGACGGCGATTCTTACGCCATTGGATTGGGACACGCGATGCACGCGATGAAACGAAACATGGACATCACGTATCTCGTCTTCGACAACCAAGTCTACGGCCTCACGAAAGGCCAGACGAGCCCGGCGTCCAGTCAAGGCTTCGTGACGAAGACGACGCCGGACGGAAATCCGACCACGCCGCTTGATGCTGTGTCCATGGCCATCGCCGCCGGTTGCGGATTCGTCGCGCAGGCTTCGGCGCTCGATGCCAAGCAAATGATGGAACTCATCGAGAAAGCCGTCGACCACCGCGGTTTCTCCTATATCAATATTTTCACGCCCTGCGTTTCCTTCAATAAATTCAACACGGCGCAGTGGTATCAGGAACATCTGAAGAAAATCGAAGACGTCCGCGAAAATTACGATTGCCAAAACAAAGCGGCGGCCTTTGCGCTCCTCGCGGAGACAGAAAGCCTCGTGACCGGCCTCATCTACGAAGAAACCGGCGCCCTCCCGCACGACGCCATCACCCCGGCAGCGGATCGGAAACTCATCGACCACGTCGAAAAGCCGTCGGCAGAATTGTTTGAAACTTTGCTTTCGGAATTTCGTTGACGGGAAAATAAGGAAATAAAAAAAGGAAATCTCTTTTATCGGGAGATTTCCTTTTTGTTTGCAGATTTTTGGATTATTACATTGTGTATTGATAATCGTCGCGGAGCGTGATTCTTGCTCCTTCGTCTCCGCGCATGGCGGCTTGGATCAGCCATTTCATCGCGAGCTTCGGATTTTTTTCGATGCCTTCGCCGGCGCCGTATGCGTAGCCGAGGCGCGCCATCGCAAAAGCGTTTCCTTTTTCGGCGGCCGCTTGGTAGCAGGCGACGGCCTTTTCAATGTCGGGCGCGGTGCCGAGGCCCGATTCGTAGCAAAGGCCCAAGGAGGCACGGGCGGCGGGGATGTCTTTTTTGTCGGCGCGGAGGAAAGCGCGGAATGCTTTTTCGCCGTGGCCGGGCTGTTTGTTTTTGTTGCGGTAGGTTTCGCCCAGAAGCAGGAAGGCTTCGTCGTTTCCGAGTGCTTCCGCTTCTTCGGCCATGGCAACGGCGCGCGCGTCGTCGAGGCAGCCCGCTTCGCCGCTGGCGTATTCTGTGGCGGCAATCGAAAGAAATGTGCGGAGTGTCGTTTCGCCGTCTTCTTTTTCGAGCACTGCGCCTTTTCGAATCCACAATTCGGCAGCGTTCAAATCTTTGGGGACGGCCGTTCCCTGCGCGTAGAAGAGGCCGACCATGAGCATCGCGGCGCCAAATCCTCGTTCGGCGGCCAGCAGGAAGAAACGGAACGCGCGGCGGGGATTGACGCGCCCCAGCATGCCTTCGTCGTAGAGGCGTCCCAAGAGATAAGCGGCTTCGGCGTCTCCGGAATCGGCGGACTGCTCAAAATATTTTTTCGCTTTTCGAGGTTCCGACGGTGCTCCGGCGATGCCTTTGAGATACAGTTTCCCCAAAAGAAGGGCGGCTTCGCTGTTTCCGGCAGCCGCGCTTTTTTCGTAATATTCTTTCGCGCGGGTTTCGTCTCGCGTGACGCCGCGGCCTGTCTCAAAAAGGTGGCCGATGGCGCCCAGCTCGTGTGCGGCTTCGGCGGCGCCCATGGCAGCGGCTTTGGCGTAGTAGTTCGCGGCTTCTTCGTAATCTTCGCGGGAAACGGCGTCTTGGCCCATGGCGTAGTAATATTCGAGCATGCGATCGGAAGGCATGGTGTTCCTCCTCATGGTGGGAAAAGAGGGAAAAGGGAAGAGAAAAGAGGGAAGAGAGGCAAAGCTGAGACGCTTTTCTCTTTTGCGGCGTTTGTGATGGAAACTTTTCTGCTGATAGAGATGAGGGAGCCCGGCTTGATTGCTGCTGGCTTTGGTGGCAGACAAGATTAAGACATCAGACGTCAGACATCAGACGTCTGATCTTGTTGCGCTTTTTGGGTCAGGCGCAATTTTATTTGGGTGTAAAGTGTTTTGCGCTTTTCCTCTTGCTCCGTATAAAAATTTCTTGTGATTTTATTATATCATTCCGAGCGGGAAAGGCAATAAAAAAACAAGCGGCTTGTTGGGAAGCGGCTTGCTTTTAATTTTATTCTTTTTCGGCTTGTTTGCGGATGTCGGCGAGGGAGAGTTCTTCGTCGTTTTGGGGCGCATTCGGAGCGGCAGTGGAATCAGTTTCCTGTGTTTCCGCCGGTTCTCCTTGCGACAGAGATTCTGTTTCCTCGGGGGAAATGGTTTCTTCGTCGAGCGGTTTTCCGTCCGGACCGACGCCGCGGTCTTTGGCGCCGCTGATGTGATAGTAAGCGTGGCGGAGGACTTCGTCGCGTGAGACGCGGATGCGGCCGGGGAGTTTTTCCTCCAGTTTGTCCCAGAATTCGTCGGAGGCTTTCATCAAAAGGCGCGAGACGCGATCCGTGCCCGGCAAATTGTAGACGAGCGACCAGATGTCGCGCTTGTCGAGGCTGCCGTACATGCGGTAGGTGTGCCGATACGCGATGGTTTTGATCGGCTCGACTTTGAAATGGAAGGTTCCGTCGATGACTTCGTAGGGAATCCGGAGCTTGCGCACGCGGAAGAGACTTGCGTAGGTGACGACGAGATCGTTTTCGCAAATTTCATACGTGGAGCGCCCGCTGGAAACGGCAATCACGAAGACAGAAATAATGAGAAGCGTGACGAGATCGAGCCAGGGAATGCGCCCGGTCGCCCAAATGTAGCGCGCGGCCATGTAGAGATAGCCCAAAATGCAAAAGCCGACGATGCCGTACAAGTACAGATACGTTTTGTGAATTTGCGAGCGATCGGTAAAAATCGGGGTTTCGTTCATAAAGACTCCTTATCAATGGAAACAGAAATAAATTTGTCTCTATATTGTACTACAGATTGCGGGATAAATCATTTTTTGGGCAGAAATAAAATACAAGGGACGGAAAAAAGGATTTGGGATGAATTTTTCTTTTTGTGCCAAATTTGGACTATCGGAAAGTATAAAATTTTAAGAAATATTATAAATACGAGATGCGTGAAAGGTAGTTTTTTGTAAAAATCAGAAGAAGAAAATTGAAAAAGCAGCGCAAATAGCGCAGAAAATCCGTTGCTTCCATGAGATTGAATTCTGCATAGGTTGCAGAAAATAAATCAATCAAAATGAAATAAGAACAAACATAACATAAATGGAGCTAAAACAATCAAAAAGCGGAAAATAAATTCATGGAGAAAGAATTTCAGTATTCAAAAATAACAAAATAAAAAAATAAATACGCAACAAAAGGAGATGAAAAGCTCAGGAAAAATAGAAATATAATATTTTGGCAAACCAAAAGCGGTGCAATTATTTCGGTATTGACACAAAAAAGTTCTTTGTATAAAATGTCACTTGAGATTGTGAGACAACGCAATTTCAGGATTGGGGACCGGAAGGGGAGCGACCGTCGGCCCCAAGCCGCGCTCTTTCCGCTCACGGAGACGGAATCGGTAAACTGCCATTCTTTTTATTACTCCGAGTAAGAGTCCGTAGCCGAAAAGAGCGAAAGAGTTTTCATTATTTTTTCGTTTAAGGAGGAAATTTTCAAATGGAATTGGATTCTTCTTTGCTTGACGAAT
>CAVHDO010000079.1:0-7589 GCA_963634795.1 Oscillospiraceae bacterium | reverse complement strand
TTTCATTCCAAGGAGTTTCCCATGTCCGTTACACCTTTTATGCAACAATATATGGCCGTCAAAGAACGCGTCCCCGATTGTTTGGTGTTCTTTCGGCTGGGCGATTTTTATGAAATGTTTTACGAAGATGCCGAGATCGGGTCGCGGGAGCTGGAGCTGACTTTGACGGCGCGGGCCGCGGGGAAGGAAGAGAAGGCGCCGATGTGCGGGGTGCCGTATCATGCCGCAGAGACGTACATTTACCGGCTGATTCAGAAAGGGTATCGCGTCGCCATTTGCGAGCAGCTGGAGGATCCGAAAGCGACGAAGGGGCTCGTGAAGCGCGACATTGTCAAGATTGTCACGCCCGGCACGATTCTGTACGAGAATGCCATCGCGGCGAAATCGAATAATTATCTCGCGTACATCGTGGAAGGAAACGGGACGATTGCGCTGCTCTTGGCCGATATTTCCACCGGGGAATGCGCGTGGGGGACTTGGGATACGAAAAAGGAAACGGACGGATTTTTGGATATGCTCTCCGTCCACAATCCCGCGGAGGCCGTGCTGGATGTTTCCGACGACATGTATCTCAAAATCGAGAGCTACGCCGCGGCGCGATTGGGCGGTTGCCTGCTGGAGCGGCGGAGCGAGGAAGAGGAAACGGCGGCGCTGCCGGATATCGCCGCGGAAATCCAAGACGAGACGGTGCGCCAAGCGATGCGCGGGCTCGCCGGGTATCTGGCCGAAGTCATGCGCGGCGATGTCGCCGGGATTCGCACGATTCGTTCCCTTCGCGAAGATTGCGTCATGCTGCTTTCCGAGGAGACGCTCCGCAATTTGGAAATTACGAGAAATATGTGGGACAGCGGGCGGCGCGGCACGCTTTTGGAAATTTTGGATTACACGGAAACGCCGATGGGCGCACGGCTGTTGCGGCGTTGGCTCGAGCGGCCGCTGACGGACATCAATGCCATCACGCTTCGGCAGGACGCGATAGAGGAGCTTTGCGCGCACACGACGGAGCTGGCGAAATTGCAGGGGCTTTTGTCGAAAATTTTTGATTTTGAACGCATTTTGACGCGCATCGAAGCGAATACGACATCCCCGAAGGATTTGCTTTCGCTCAAAGCGTCGCTCTCCGTGCTGCCCGAATTGAAACAGCTTTTGGGCGGCGCGTCGTCGCTTCTTTTGCGAAAATTGACGGAAAATATCCATCTGCACGAAGCCGTTTACACGCTTTTGGACAGCGCGATGGACGAGAACGGCACGGGCAATGTGAAGGACGGGCATTACATCAAAGCCGGTTACAATGCCGAATTGGATGAATTGCGGGACGTCACGGAAAACAGCCGCCGTTTCATTGCGGAGCTGGAAGAGCGCGAAAAGGACAAGACCGGCATCAAGCTGAAAATCGGTTTCAATAATGTCTTCGGCTATTATTTTGAAATTTCCCACGCGAATAAATTGCCGATTCCGGATTATTATGTGCGAAAACAGACGCTGGCGAATGCGGAGCGCTACATCACGCCGGAGCTCAAGGAATTTGAAATAAAAGCGCTGACGGCCAAGGAGAAGACCGAGCAGCTGGAAATGAAATTGTATCAGGACGTGAAAGCCGAGCTGCGGCCTGCCGTTTCCGATATTCTTTCCACGGCGCGCGCGATTGGTGAGGTGGATACGCTCGCGTCCCTTTCGCGGGCGGCAGTGAAGGAGCGCCTGACGCGGCCGCAAATCACGCGCGAGGAAGGCATTTCCATCACGGAGGGGCGGCACCCGATGATGGCGCGGGCGCTGAAAAATGAAATGTTCGTGCCGAATGACACGCGTCTCTCGCACAAAGATGCCGAGATTCACATCATCACCGGGCCGAATATGGCCGGGAAATCGACGTATATGCGTCAGGTCGCGATTCTGGTATTGCTCGCGCAGACGGGGAGTTTCATTCCGGCCAAGAGCGCCGCGATTTGTCCCGTCGACCGGATTTTCACGCGCATCGGCGCGACTGACGATATTTTGAACGGGCAGAGCACCTTCATGGTCGAAATGCAGGAAGTCTCGGCGATTTTGCGTGCGGCGACGAAGCGGTCGCTCATCATCATGGATGAAATCGGGCGCGGGACCAGCACGTATGACGGCATGAGCATCGCGCGCGCCGTCGTGGAATATTTGGAAAAGAAAATTCATGCCTACACGCTCTTTGCCACGCATTATCACGAGCTCGCCGCGATGGAAGGGATGAGCTCCGTCATCAAAAATTTCACGGTGACAGTGAAGGAGCGAGGGAAAGACATCACGTTTCTGCGGCGGATCGTCCCGGGCTCGGCGGATAAGAGCTACGGGATTCACGTGGCGCGATTGGCCGGGCTGCCTGAGTCGCTTTTGAGCCGCGCGGAAGAGATATTGGAAGGATTGGAAACGGAGGGCGCCGCGCCGCGGGAAACGAAGCCGCAGGCCGCACCGACGCCGGGATACGGGGATCTTTTCGCCGATCCGATCATTGAAAAATTGAAACAAATCGATGCCTTGGCGCTGACGCCCATCGAGGCCATCAATACATTGTATCAGCTCAGTCAGGAAGCAAAGGAGGCGCATTGATGCCGCAGATTCATATTTTGGACGAGATTACGGCCAATCAAATCGCGGCCGGCGAAGTCGTCGAGCGTCCGATGAATGCCATCAAGGAGCTCACGGAAAATGCGATTGATGCGGGCGCGACGGAGATTGAAATAGAAATCGAGGGCGGCGGCGTCACGTCCATGCGCGTCACGGACAACGGATGCGGCATGTCGGCCGAAGATGCCGAGCTTTCCGTCGTGCGGCACGCCACGAGCAAAATCCGGACTGTCGATCAGATTTATCACATCGCGTCGTTGGGATTTCGCGGGGAAGCACTCGCCAGTATCGCCGGCGTTTCCAAAATGACGGTGACGACGCGGACGAAAGAAGCCGAGAGTGCGACCGTCCTTCAAATCGAGGGCGGGAAAACGAAGGAGATCACGACAGCCGGCGCGCCGGTCGGGACGACGATTCGCGTGTGCGACCTCTTTTACAATGTCCCCGCGCGGAAAAAATTTTTGAAAACGGAGCGCACGGAGACGTCGCGAATCACGCAGATGGTCGGAAAAATGGCGATGGCCAATCCGGATATTTCCTTCCGGCTCATTCACGATGGGCGGACGACTTTGGAAACGCCGGGAAACGGCCGCCTTTTGGACGTGCTGACGGCGCTGTACGGTGTGGACGTCGCGGGAGAGATGCTGGAGGTCCGCGAAGAAACGGAGGCTGCGCTCGTCGAGGGTCTTGTTTCCAAGCCGTCGCTTTTGAAATCGAGTCGCGACCGGCAGACGATCTTGGTGAATCGGCGTGTCGTCGACAATGCGACCGTGTCCAAAGCCATCGACAATGCGTACCATTCGCTCTTGCCGAAAAACGGTTATCCCGTCGTCGCGCTGCACATCCACGTGGCGCCGGAGACGATTGACGTGAATGTCCACCCGCAGAAGCGCGAAATCAAATTTGCGGACGAGCAGGCGATTTTCCGTCTCGTGTATCACGCGGTGCTGGGCGTTTTGACGTCGCAGACTGCGCCCGAGGCCGTCGCGGCGTCCATGACGGGCGCGAAGCCAAAAGAAAATTTACCCGATGCGGCGCGGGAGACGGTCGCGATACCCTCGTCCGTTTCCGAAGACAATAGGGAAATCATTCACGAAAATATGACGCAAAGCGCTTACGGCAGTGCGTCGCCCGTGCCCGCGCCCGTGTGGGGAGCCGCCGGCGGCACGCGCAACACGTACACGCCGGAAATTTCCAAGGAAGCGATTCACAGCAAAGAAAGTTTGTTTCCGGATTGGTCGCGGCCCGAAATGACGTCGTCGCCGCTCTTTGACGTGCCGGAGGTGTCCGCGGATGCCGAAGCAGTGCTTCCCTTGGGACAGATTGCCGATTGCTTCATCGTGTGCCGGCATGGGCAGGATTTATTTTTGATCGATCAGCACGCCGCGCACGAAAGGGTCCGCTACGACCGTTTTGCCGCGGCGGCGGACGGCATTCCGGCGCAGGATATGTTGGTGCCGTATCTCGTGACCGTCGACGCCGAGGATATGACGGTTTTGCTGGAAAACGCGGAGGCAATCGGGCGGTTGGGGATTATTTTTGAGCAGGCCGGACCCGATGTGATTCGCATCACGGCGGCGCCGGAGGATTTGGGAGAAATCGACACCGAGCGTGCCATTCGGGAAATCGCACGGGCGTTGCACGAAAAAGAGCAGGCGTCCCCCGAGACGCTTCGGCACCGCATGATGGCTTACGCCGCGTGCCGGGGCGCGATTAAAAAAGGCGATCCGCTGAATATCCGACAGATGCGCGAGCTCATTGCCGAACTTTTTGCGACCTCGCGTCCTTTCGTGTGCCCGCACGGCCGCCCGACGATTGTCCGTTTCACGCCGGACGAATTGGGCCGCCTCTTCCATCGCACCTGAGGCGCGGCGGTCATGCTGATTGCGACGACCAGTCATCGCGCGCCGACCGCCGTTTCAGCGTATGCGAAGGAACGCGCCGCGGCCTTGGGAATCCCGTATCGCGAGCGCGACGGAAATGTTTCGGAAATGAAGGAAACGGATGCCGACAAGCTCTTGGTCTACGGGAAACGCGGCATCACGCTTCTGGACGGGGAAAATACGTACGCGTATCACACCGGCACGGCGGCCATTCGCATTCTTTCGCTCCAAAGAGGCGAGCGTGACCGACTTTGCGCGCTCCTCCCTTCCGGGACGAAGACCGTGCTGGATTTGACATTCGGCGAAGGAAAAGACAGTCTGGTGCTTTCGTATTTCTTGGGAGAGGCGGGGCGCGTCACGGCGCTGGAAAAAAGTACGGCGCTCTATGAAATCGGACGCGACGCCATTTGTCGCTACGAGGATGAAAATCCGGCCGTCACGGCGGCGCTCCGGAGAATTTCCTTGTTTCATTGTGATATGAGAAATTTTTTGGAAACGGCTGCGTCGGACAGCTTCGACGTCGTGTATATGGATACCATGTTTCGCGTGCCGGTGAATCGCGAGACGGTGAATGCGGAAGCGTTTCGCGCCGCGGCGGCCAAAGACACGCCGGATGCCGCGCTTCTTTTCGCGGCGCTTCGGGTGGCGTCGCGCGCCGTGATTGTGAAGGAGCGCCCGTTTTCCAAAATTTTCCGCGAATTTCCTTTTGCGGAGACGGAGCACAAGAAAGGACAACCGACGGCGTACGGCGTGATGAGAAAGGAGGCGGCCGAAAATCGATAAGAAAAATTCGCTCGTGACGATTCTGGGACCGACCGCCTCCGGGAAAAGCGCGCTCGCCGTGGCGCTGGCCAAGGCGCTCGGAAGCGTCGTCATCTCCGGCGATGCGTATCAGATTTATCGCGGCATGGACATCGGGACCGCCAAAATCACGCCGGAGGAAATGCAGGGCGTCTCGCATTTCTTGATTGATGAATTGGATCCGGCGGAGCCTTATTCCGCGGCGCTTTTCTGCGAGAAGGCAGCGGTCGTCATCGCGCGCGAAAATAAAAGCGGTCGCATTCCCATTTTGTGCGGCGGCACGGGGCTGTACATTCAAAGTTTGCTCGAAGGCTACCGTTTCCTTCCGAAAGTCGATGACGATAAAAAATTTTGGCAGAATTTTTATCGCAAGCAAGGAAACGAAGCGCTCGCCGAGGAAATCCGGAAGCGGCGGCCGGACGCGGATATTCCCGTCGATCCGCAGCGACGCATTCGCCTGCTCTCGCTGATTGATTCGGGAAATTGGGAAGGACCGGCTGAAAAAAATAACGAAATCATGTATAATGGAGCCGTCATCGGCATTCGGACGGAGCGGGCGTTTTTATACGAGTGCATTGATCGTCGCGTGGACGCCATGGCGGACGCGGGTCTCGTTTCCGAAGTCAAAACACTGTTGGAAAGCGGCGTCCCGGAAGACGCGTCCTCGCTTCGCGCGATTGGGTACAAGGAAATCGTTTCCTATCTCAAAGGCGAGATGACACTTTCGGAGGCGATGGACGCGGTGAAGCAAAACACGCGCCATTTTGCCAAGCGCCAGATTACATGGTACAAACGAATGCCGTACATTCATTGGATTGACCGGGCGCGGGAGGAGAATCCCGTGCTTTGGACAGAGCGAGCCGTCAGGGACATTTCGACTTGGCTCGGAAAAACGGAATCGCAAAACGCTGACAACGGAGGAGATGCAGCATGGAAGGGAAAATGAATCTGCAGGACACGTTTTTGAACGAAGCGCGGAAAGAAAATGCGCAAGTCGGCATTTTTTTGCTGAGCGGCGTCCAGCTGAAAGGGCGCGTGAAATCGTTCGACAGCTTCACGGTCCTCTTGGTCAATGACAATCGTTCGCAGCTGATTTACAAGCACGCCATCAGCACTATTCAAAAATTGTAAAGGAATTTGTATGAATCCGAAAATCGAACAAATTTACAAAGAAGCTTTGGAGATGCTCGCCCCCGTTTTTGCGGAAACGGAAGACATCTCCCTTTTCAATACCCGAAAAGTCCTCGCCGCATTTCGCGAATGCGGGCTCTCGTCCTATCATTTCGCCCCGTCGAACGGCTACGGCTACAACGATCCCGGGCGCGAGAAATTGGAAGAAATCTGGGCGAAAATTTTCCGCGCCGAAGCGGCTCTCGTGCGTCCGCAATTCGTATCCGGCACGCACGCTTTGGCGACGGTGCTCTTGGCGCTCCTGGGACCGGGTGACACACTCGTTTCCGCTGTCGGCGCGCCGTACGACACGATGCAGAGCGTGATCGGGACGACGGGAGACGCGTATCGAAATTTGATCTCGCGCGGCGTCACGTACAAAGAAGTGCCGCTCGCGGAGAAAACGTATGATTTGGCGGCCATCCGGGACGCGGTCGATGCGAAGACGACGCTCGTTTTGATTCAGCGTTCGCGCGGCTATCAGGATCGCGCCTCGCTGTTTCCCGAAGATATACGAAAAATCATTGAAACGGTGCGCGAGAAAGCGCCGCAGGCCATCGTTTTTGTCGATAATTGCTATGGCGAATTCACGGGAAAAGAAGAACCGATTGCGCTCGGCGCGGATATTTGCGCGGGGTCTCTCATTAAAAATGCCGGCGGCGGATTGGCACCGACCGGCGGCTATATTTGCGGGAAACAAGAGCTCGTGGAGCGTTGCGCGCAGGAACTCACCGCGCCGGGTCTCGGCGGAGAAATGGGATCGTACGCCGCGAGCTACCGTCCGTTTTTTCAAGGATTGTTTTCGGCGCCGCACACGACGCGGCAGGCCGTCTTGGCAGCGGAACTCGCCGGCGCCGTCTTTGCGAAACTCGGTTTCCCCGTGAGCCCGACGCCGGGACATTTGCGCACGGATCTCATCACGGCCATCACGCTTGGCAGCGAAGAAAATATGTGCCTCTTTGCCGAAGCCATCCAGCAAAGCTCCCCGGTCGACGCCCACGTGCGCCCGATTCCCGGCCCGATGCCCGGCTACACCAATCCCATCATCATGGCAGCCGGCACTTTCGTCCAAGGCTCGACCATAGAAATGTCCGCCGACGGCCCGATTCGCCCGCCGTACACAATTTATTTCCAAGGAAG
>CAVHDO010000078.1:0-7742 GCA_963634795.1 Oscillospiraceae bacterium | reverse complement strand
AAAATCAAATCGGAAACAGCGGCCTAAAAATAATAGAAGGCCGCCATTGGTGGGGGCCGCGCTTCGGGGCGCGGACCTTTGTGCCTTCCCCTTTTTTCTCACATAGAGATATTTTTTTACGCCGCACTCCTTTTTTACGGATTCTTATCAAAGCCCGAAGCTTAGCGCTCCGCACGATTTTTATAAAAATTGCGCCGGAGGCGCGTACCAGAACTGCTAATTGCTCACTGCTAATTGCTAACTATTTTGCGTCTGCCGCTCAAAGCCAAGCACGCGCTCCAAGCTCCAAGCTCCAAGCTCCAAGCTCCCGGCTCCCGGCTTCTCCCTTTCTTGTAAAAAGATGAGAAATAACAAAATTTTATGGCGCGCGAGGATTTCTTATGTTACAATAAATCGGTATGGGCATTTGCCGACGAAATTTTGTTTAGGAATCTAAAATTTTGTAACCTGTCATTTTGTCCTTAATTTCCGTGAAAAATGGATGTTGCGGACAAGAGAAAGGACGACGTCATGAAGCCTTCGCAAAAGAAAGAGGACGATTGGAATCCTCTTCGCAGCGCGGCGATTGCGTCCGGCGCCGGACTGACACTTCTCGTCACCATCGGGCTTTGCGTCTTTTTGGGGCTGCAATTTGACGATTATTTTGGGACGAATCCTTACGGGCTCATCGGATTTTCTTTGCTGGGCGGCGTCACGGGGATTTGGTCCGTCATTAAACAACTGCTGAGGAAATGATGGTCTATGATTTGGAGTTTCCAAACTATGCCACGCGGATTTTGAAATTAACGGCGATTTTGGGGCTTTTGGCAGCGGCGGTCGCCTCGTATTGGGGATGGACATTTGCGGTCGGCGCTCTGGCCGGGACACTCTTTCAATACGGATTTCTTTCTTTTTTGAGAGCCAAATATAGGAAATGGCAGGCGCAAGGACGAGCCGGTGACGAAATCGGGACAAAGCTCGTCGGCTACACCGTATTTCGTCTTTTTTTGGAAATCGCGACCTGTATCGTCGCGGCGCTTTGCGTCGGCCTCGGCGTATTGGGATTTTTGGCAGGCTTACTTTCACTGACGGCGGCGACCGTTTTGGACAAAGTCGTCAGTGTGATTAAGGAATAATTCTTTTCTTGACATCTATGTAAGAGAGAGGGGGTGACACTATGCATCTTCATACAGGTACGCACGTCGTGGGGCAACTTCTCGGGTTGCAAATCAATTGGGACACCATTTACACGACTTGGCTGACCGGGTTTCTCGTCATTTTGATGGTTTTCTGTGCCAGTCGCGGTCGTGCACTCGTCCCGAGCGGTTGGCAAAACATCATGGAACTGGTGATCGAGCAGCTTTGCGGATTGTTTCAGGAAAATCTGGGCAAGAAGTACCGGCAGGTCGCGACCATGCTATTGACTCTGTTTCTTTTCATTTTCACCGCGAACCAGATCGGACTTCTGCCGACGCAGCATCTGACGGCGTCGCCGACCAATGACGTCAATACCACACTCGGTTTGGCGATTGCGGCGTCGCTGGCGATTCATTTCTACTTCATCCTGAATAAGGGCGTCGGGAAATGGCTGGCACATTTCTTCCATCCGTTTTCGCTCTTCGTCATCATGAACATCATCGAGGAAGTCGCGCGGCCGATCACGCTGGCCATGCGTCTATTCGGAAATATTCTGGCAGGGGAAATTTTGCTGGAAGTCCTTTATTCGCTGGCCCCGGCTCTCGTACCTATGATCTGGATCGCGTTCAGTCTGTTCGTCGGACTCATCCAGGCGTTCATCTTTACCACGCTCGTCTCGATCTATTTGAAGGAAAGTGTGGATTGACGGACAGAAAAAGCACCGCCTTTGCAAACGGAGAAAACGGCACCGTCCGTCCAAACGGCAGGAAATTCCCGATACGCGGGACACATTTTATGTAATTCTTTAGGAGGAATTATCACTATGGAACAGGCTATCATCATTCAGGCTTCTGCCATTGCGGCGGCGATCATTGCGGCCGGGGCGGCTATCGCGGCAGCACTCGGCGATGCTCGTGCGGCGAGCCAGGCGCTCGAAGGCATGACCCGTCAGCCGGAAATGGCAGGCAAACTCTTCACGAACATGCTCGTTGCTATCGGCCTGATCGAATCCATTCCGATTATCGCCATCGTTATCGCCATCGTTCTCGTATTTGCCAACCCGTTCCTCGGCTAATATTTCCTATACTATATTAGCTAAGGGAGGGGATTTCGTTGGTAGAACTTAATGGAACCTTGCTGTTTCAGATCGCCAACTTCTTCATTCTTTGTGCTATTCTGGGGCATTTCTGCTACAAGCCGATTCTGAAAGTCTTGGACGACCGGAAAACCCGGATCCAAAACGATCTCGATTCTGCCGCCAAAAACGCCGTCGACGCGAAAAAGCTGAAAGAAGAATATGAAGCGCAACTTCGCGACGCACAGGTACAGGCGCAGGAAGTCATCGGCAAAGCCGTGAAGGAAGCCCAGGTCCAGGCACAGGCACAGATTGAAGCAGCTCGGGAAGCGATTGCCAAGGAAAAAGACGCAGCCACCGCCCAGATTGAGAGGGAACGCACCGAAGCGCTCGAAGCTCTCAAAGGCGAAGTCGCGGCACTTTCCTGTGAAATCGCATCCAAGATCATCAGCAAGAATATGACGCCGGAAGCCAATGCGGCTCTCATTTCCGAGAGTATCGCCAAGCTTGGCGGGACAGGTAAATAATCATGGATAAGAGCGTCATCGTCGCTAAAAAGTACGGACGAGCCATCTATGAAATTGCCTGCGAGCAAAAAAGCCTGGAAAAGACTGAAGAGGATCTTCTCCTCATCAGCAAAACCATAGAGGAAAGCGAAGAACTCAAAGCTTTTCTCAACCATCCTTTGCTTACGAAGGATGCCAAGAAAGAGACCATACAAAAATTATTTGCAGATAAGGTGCAGCCGGTGGTCCTGCAATTCTGCTACGTCGTGATGGACAAGGATCGTTTCGAATACCTGCCGCAAATGGTCGATGTGTACACATCGCTCGCTCATGAAGGCATGGGAATCGAAGAAGCCCTTGTGACGTCCGCGTTTCCGCTTTCCGAAAAAGAGGCCGACGCCTTGAAGGAAAAGCTCTCGGAAATGACGGGCAAAAAAATCGTGATGAAGCAGAAGGTCGACAGCGCCCTCCTGGGAGGGTTCACCGTCCAAATCGGCGACCGTCTCATCGACGGCTCCGTGGCCAGACAGCTTCGGGCACTGAAACTGAAAATCATGCAAAGAGATTGAGGTGACTTTAGGGAAATGAAAATCAGTTCGGATGAAATCACATCTGTCATCAAAAAACAGATTGAAAACTACAAAGTAGACCTCAATGTCGATGAAGTGGGGACAGTCCTGGAAGTCGGCGACGGCATCGCGCACGTGTACGGCCTGGAAAACTGCATGGCCGGCGAACTGCTCGAATTGCCGAACGGCGTCTACGGCATGGCACTGAACCTCGAAGAAAGCAATGTCGGCGTCGTCCTTTTGGGTCAATACGAGACCATCAAGGAAGGCGACACGGTGAAAAGAACCGGCCGTCTGATGCAGGTCCCCGTCGGGGAAGCCGTCATCGGCCGCGTTGTCAATTCGCTGGGTCAGCCGCTTGACGGAAAGGGCGAAATCAAGACCGACGCTTATCGCGACATTGAAATCAAAGCACCGGGCATTGCCGACCGGCAGCCCGTCAACGTTCCGCTCCAGACCGGTCTGAAATGTATCGACTCCATGGTACCGATCGGCCGCGGCCAGCGCGAACTCATCATCGGTGACCGCGGCACGGGCAAAACCGCCGTCGCCATCGATACTATTCTGAACCAGAAGGGACAAAATGTCATCTGCATTTACGTTTCCATTGGTCAGAAAAATGCAAACGTCGTCCGCGTGTATGAGCGCCTGAAACAAGCCGGCGCAATGGATCACTCCATCATCGTGCACGCCGGCGCTTCCGAAGGCTCCCCGATGCAGTACCTGGCGCCGTACTCCGGTGTCGCCATCGCCGAGCATCTCATGCATCAGGGCAAAGACGTCCTCATCATTTATGACGACCTCTCCAAGCACGCGGTCGCTTACCGTGCCATGTCCCTCCTGCTCCGTCGTCCGCCGGGACGTGAAGCTTACCCGGGCGACGTCTTCTATCTGCACTCCCGCCTCTTGGAACGCGCGGCCCGTCTTTCCGACGAACTCGGCGGCGGCTCCATCACGGCCCTTCCGATCATCGAGACACTGGCCGGCGACGTCGGGGCTTACATTCCGACGAACGTCATCTCCATCACGGACGGCCAGATCTATCTGGAAACGAGCCTCTTCTACTCCGGTGTACGTCCGGCCATCAACGTCGGCCTCTCCGTATCCCGTGTCGGCGGCTCCGCCCAGATCAAAGCGATGAAACAAGTCGCCGGGACCCTTCGTCTCGACTTGGCACAGTTCCGTGAATTGGCGGCCTTCGCACAGTTCGGCTCCGA
This sequence comes from Oscillospiraceae bacterium, assembly GCA_963634795.1. Classification (GTDB taxonomy): domain Bacteria; phylum Bacillota; class Negativicutes; order Veillonellales; family Dialisteraceae; genus UBA1822. Next base: position 3,259 of record CAVHDO010000078.1, on the reverse strand, counting down.
CCTCGATCCGACGACGAAAGCCCAGATCGATCGCGGCCTGCGCACGACGGAAATTTTGAAACAGCCGCAGTACACGCCGTACCCGGTCGAAGACCAGGTCATGTCAATCTACACGGCCGTCAAAGGTTTCCTCGATGACATCGATACCGAAGACGTCGTCGATTTCGAGCATCAGTTGATTGCCTTCCTCCACAGCAGCCATCCGGAAATCGGAGCCGACATCGCCGGGACGAAGAAACTCAACGAAGCGAACGAAGAAGCACTCAAGAGTGCCATTGATGAATTCAAGACTCGGTACAAGGCGGCGAAACATCCGGAAACGGCAGAGGGGTGATCTGAATGGAGAGTACGCGTGATATAAAAGGGCGCATTAAGTCTGTCACCAATATCCAGCAGATAACCAAGGCAATGAAAATGGTCGCGGCAGCCCGCCTCCGCAAAGCGGAAGAAAAGGCCCTCGGCGCCCGTCCCTATGCCCAAAAAGTCGAAGAACTCCTGCGCCGTGCTTCTTCGGCAGCCCCCGGCTACACCCATCCGCTCTTGGCGGAACGCGAAAAGAAACGCGTCGGTTACCTCGTCATTTGCGGCGACAAAGGCCTGGCCGGTGCTTACAACTCAAACGTCATGAAAAAGACCGTGTCGGAATTTGCCGGCAAAGATTCCGAAAACTATCGCGTCTACATCTGCGGCAAGCAAGCGAAGAATTATCTCAAATTCCGCGGCTACCGCATCGACTCGTACCATTTCGGATTCTCCGACAGACCGTCCGCCGACGACTCCATCCAGTTGGCCAAAGAAGTCATAGACCTCTTCAACAAAGGAGAAATCGACGAAGTCCAAATCATCTATACGAAATTCTACACCGCTCTCCGGCAGCAAGTCACCATGACCCGCCTGCTTCCCATCGAAGCGCCGGAAGCGGAGGAAGCGAGCCCGGGAAACGGCCCGGCCGGCGAAGAAGTCCCGTACATCTTCCTGCCCGATGCCGCCGCCGTCCTGGACAACCTGCTTCCCCAGTATGTACAAGTGCAAATCTACAACGCCATGCTGCAATCCGCGGCATCCGAGCTGGGCAGCCGTATGGCGGCCATGTCTGCGGCGACCGACAATGCGGCCGAACGGATCGCGGATCTGAACCTCACGTACAACAAAGCGCGTCAGGCCCAGGTCACGAACGAAATCTCCGAAATCGTCGGCGGCGCGAATGCCCTCGAATGATTGGCACAGAAAATAGGAGGAATGCTTCTTCATGAGCAAGGAACAGGAAGGAAAAGTCATACAAGTCATCGGCGCCGTCGTCGACATCGCCTTTGACGAAAATTCCGAACTGCCTGCCGTGTACAATGCTATTCGCGTCAAAGACGACACCGGAGCCGTTCCGGTCGACGTCATTTGCGAAACCATGCAGCACCTCGGTGACGGCGTTGTACGCTGTGTAGCCATGAGCTCCACAGACGGCATGGTCAGAGGAATGAAAGCCTTTGACACCGGCAAAGCCATCGCGGTCCCCGTCGGCGACGGCGTCCTGGGACGTATCTTCAACGTCCTCGGAAACACCGTCGACAACGACCCCGCGGAAGTCAAAGCCGACGATCATTGGCCCATCCACCGCTCCGCCCCGGCCTTCAAAGACCAGAGCCCGGCAGCGGAAATTTTTGAAACCGGCATCAAAGTCGTCGACCTCATCGCACCGTATGCGAAAGGCGGGAAAATCGGCCTCTTCGGCGGCGCAGGCGTCGGCAAGACAGTTTTGATTCAGGAACTCATTCACAACGTCGCGACCGAGCACTCCGGTTGCTCCGTCTTCTGCGGCGTCGGTGAACGCACCCGTGAAGGCAACGACCTCTGGGGCGAAATGAAAGAATCCGGCGTTCTCTCCAAAGCCGCCCTCGTCTACGGCCAGATGAACGAACCGCCGGGAGCCCGTATGCGTGTCGCCTTGACCGGCCTCACCATGGCGGAATATTTCCGTGACAAAGAACATCAGGACGTCCTGCTCTTCATCGACAACATTTTCCGTTTCGTCCAGGCAGGCTCCGAAGTGTCCGCGTTGCTCGGCCGTATGCCGTCCGCCGTCGGTTATCAGCCGACCTTGGCGACCGACATCGGCGAACTGCAGGAACGCATCACCTCGACCAAAGACGGATCCATCACCTCCGTCCAGGCCGTATACGTCCCGGCAGACGACCTGACCGACCCGGCACCGGCCGGCGTCTTCAGTCACCTCGACGCGACCACCGTCCTCAACCGTTCCATCGCCGAACTCGGCATCTATCCGGCCGTCGATCCGCTCGACTCCACCAGCCGTATTCTCGATCCGAACGTATTGGGCGAAGAACACTACACCGTCGCGCGCGGCGTCCAGGCCATTCTGCAGCGCTACAAAGAACTGCAGGACATCATCGCCATTCTCGGTATGGAAGAACTTTCCGACGAGGATAAAATCATCGTGGCGCGTGCCCGTAAAATTCAGAAATTCCTCTCCCAGCCCTTCTTCGTGGCGGAACAATTCACCGGCCAGTCCGGCAAATACGTCCCCCTCAAAGAAACCATCCGCGGATTCAAGGAAATCCTGAACGGCGAGCACGACGACCTGCCGGAAGGCGCGTTCTATCTCGTGGGAACCATTGACGAGGCAATCGAAAAGGCGAAACAGATGCAGAAGGGGGAATAAGCCATGGCTGATACCCTGACACCACTCCACGTGGAAATCATCACGCCCGACGGATCCGTGTACGCGGAAGACGGCGTCAAAATGGTCGTGGCACGGGCGACAGACGGCGAATTCGGCATCATGAAAGACCACCTGCCCCTGGCAGCGGCCCTCGAAATCGCCCCCGTCCGTATCATCACCGAGACTGGCGAAAACGAAATCGCCGTCTTCGGAGGCTTCTTGGAAAACAAGGACAACTGCGTCAATATCATCGCGCCCCTTGCGGAACTCGCGAAAGACATCGACGTCGCTCGCGCCGAAGCTGCCAAGAAACGCGCCGAAGAAAGACTCGCGAATCGGACAGCCGACCTCGACGTGGAAAGAGCCCAATCCGCTCTCCACCGCGCCCTCGTCCGGCTCCAAATCGCAGGGAAAAACTAAAAGAACGTAATAAAAAACTCTCGACAGATATGCCGAGAGTTTTTTGTGTGTAAGAAAAGAAATTGCTATGGGAGAGGATTGCATTTTTGTCAGACGGGTAAAAGTGCACAGTACACAGTACACAGTGCACAGGTTGACGTGCTGAGCTGTTTCGTCAGGCGGGAT
>CAVHDO010000077.1:0-7834 GCA_963634795.1 Oscillospiraceae bacterium | reverse complement strand
GGAACATCCCTTTTCTCCGTTCATTTTCTACTAATAGGAAATATATTATAAGAAATATTCAAGGAAACCGTTTCAGAAAAAAGTTCCCCGTCCTCGCCCCCTATCTTACCACGCCTTTTAATTCCCGTCTAATTGTTTTTTGCATTGTCGTCCGTCGTCCGTTATCCGTTGACCGTTCACCGTTTCTCATGGCGCATGATTTTCTTACGGAGGAAACACGGTGGCGCTCCGCGCGATTTTTATAAAAAAAATGCGCCGAAGGCGCCACATATTTGCCCTCTTCGGGAGGCGACCTTCCAGTGGACGGTCGCCAGTGGCCGTCAGGCCGGGTGATGGAAAAAGCCAGGAGTACCAAGCAAAGTACCGGAAGCACGCGCCGGGTGATGGCGGGCGTTTTTGAGAAAAAGGATTTTTTTCGCTTACATTGTCAGCCGATTTCCGCTCTTCTCATTTCTTCAGAAAATCAAAAAAACGAATGCCCGATTTCTTACTTGATTCCATCGTTTTCCCCTGCCAGAAGAGATTGGAACGCACGCAGACCTTCCATATCGTATTCATTTCCTTCCAGCTCGCTCATCATGCCCGCGAGCGCTTTTTGCGTGTCTTGGATATCCTTCTCGATAGCGAAAATCGTCGTCGCGTATTTCTCCCGCAGCGTTTCGATTTCCTTGACCAGCTTATCCACCACCGTCTCCGGCAATTTCGTCAGCTCTTCGGCGAGCGGCGAGATCCATTTCAATTCCAGCAGCCACCGCACTTCCTCATCGGTCAGCTTTTCGATAGTTTCCTTCGTCTTGTTTTCCAGAAGCACCTTGGCCACTTTCACCTCTTTTTTCAGCTTCTTCTCCTGCTCATTGATTTCCATGACGCGGGAAAAAATGCGGTCAATGTCTCCGGCTTCCGTATCACCTTCCAGCTCTTTCAAAACTTTTTTGATTTCCTTCGGGACAAAAGCGTCGCCCTCTTCATTAAAACAATCCCGATACGTTTCCTTATCGTCTTCGCTGCATTCATCCAAAAGAAATTCATATTCGCCGGAAATCGAAGCCAGCCGGTCTTCCAGCGCGCGGATGGCCTCGGCATCTTCTTTCAAAATCGTGCGCTGTATCAAAACGAAAGGAATGACATGGCCTTCCCAGCCGTCCTGCACTTCTTCCTCATCTTTCCCGCTTTTCTTAATCACCAAATGCGGATCGACTTGCTTTGTCGCCGCGAATCCTTCCGTCTGGATCGTTTCCAAATCCACCGCAATGCCGCCCCATTGATTATCCAGCAGTTGGTACGCCTCATATTTGTCAATTAAGGAAATATCCTGCAGCCGCACAAAAATATCATCACTCAAGATCGTTTCCTCTTTATCGACATCCACCGCATCGATATCGGAAAGCAGCTCCGCCTTCATCCGCTCCGGCCAATCGGAAAAAGCGGCTTGGTATTTCCTCTCAAAAGCCGTGACGTCCGCGCTGCCTTTGATAGCGGCCTTGATGTCCTCCGCTGCCACTTCCGCATACGCCGCATTCTTCGCCGCGAAAAGAACATTTCGCAGCGCAGGAAACGCCTCCCAATACTCGTGAAGCGCTTCCAGCTCACTGACCGGGATACCTCCGAACATCGATGCGTACACATCCCAATGCTCCGCCTCCTCGGACGAATCCACATAGCGGGGGATATTGAGATTGTAGCCGTTTCCCCGAATCTCTTCCCTCGTCACGACGCGCGAAAACTTCGGAATGCTCTCCCTCTTCGCCACACAATCCGCGATCCGCTTGATGTCGCAGGCGCGCAGCTTATTATTTTTTCCTTCCTTCGCAAAACCCTTCGACGCATCGATAATGAGCACCCCGTCGTCCTCCCGATTTTTGCAAAGCACCATAATGATCGTCGGAATCCCCGTCCCGAAGAAAATATTCGGCGGCAATCCGATGATCGCCTCGATCCGATTCTTTTCGATAAGATTCTTGCGGATGGTTCCCTCCTCCCCGCCGCGGAAAAGGACACCGTGAGGCAGGACGATGGTCATGACACCGCCCGCATTCAAATGATACAAATCATGCAAAAGAAAAGCATAATCCGCTTTCCCCTTCGGAGCCAGCCCGTAATCCGAGAAACGGACGTCACTCAGCTTCCCTTCCGGATTCCACGCCTGCGAATACGGCGGATTGGACACCACCGCATCCACAAAAAGAGGATTGTACGTGCGCTCCCTGTCCTGCTCGTCGAAAATCGGCCAATCATCTTCCAGCGTGTCCCCGTTTCTCGTCACGATATTGTCCGGCTTGATGCCGCGCATGACCAGATTCATCCGCGTAAGATTATACGTGTTCGCCTTCAGCTCCTGCGCGTAATACACGATATTGTCACGACTCGCCGCATATTTGGAGACACTCTTCCCGATATTGATCAAAAGAGACGCACTGCCGCTCGTCGGGTCGTAAATTTTGATTTCCTTCCGGTCCTTCAAATGCTCCGCCACAATCTCCGACATCAAAAGAGACACCTCATGCGGCGTGTAAAATTCCCCCGCCTTCTTCCCCGCATTTGCGGCAAACATCCCGATGAGATATTCATAAATGAAACCCAGCACATCGTAGCCCTGTTTCCCGTCCATCGGGATATCCTTGATGAGATCGAAAAGACCGACAATCGCCTTCGTCTGCGCACCGGACGAATTTCCGAGCTTGGACAGACCCGTCTGCAACGTATTGAAAATTTTCTCAAAAACCTTTTTATGCGTGGGCGAAATCAAGCGATCAAAAGCATTGAGCGCATCCCGCACATTCGCCACGTCAAAAGACGGATCCCCCTTCTTCGTCGGCTTGAGCCACGTGGAAAACAAATCTTTATAGGAAATGAAATATCCGAGATTGTCCTGCACAAATTTCACCGTTTCCGCGTCCTCTTCCGTCACGGTCGCCAAGCTCTCCTCGTCATAATCGTTTTTCAAAAGAAACCGCAGCTCTCGATCCGAAAGATATTTGTAGAAGATAAAGCCCAAAATGAAATCTTTATACTCGCCGGCTTCTATATTCGAACGCATCCGATTGGCCGAAGCCCAGATTTTCTGTGCCAACTGCTGTTTATTCATATCCTGCTCCTTTATTTTTCGTCAGACGGGAAACGACGCTCCGGCCCCAAATCACAAATCAAATCCGCCGGAAAGAATGAATTTGCGAAGAAGACCGTCAATCTTCATATTGACCTTGGGCGGCGGCAGAGACTTTCCCTCCCGCTCTTCCAGATACGCCTTGGCCGCTGCCTTGTCCACCGTCTCCCTCAGCGCATCGTATTTCCCGTACTCATTGATATTTTTCTCCGTCAATCCCCGCATCACCATATCCCGAAGCTTTCCCTCATCAAGCCCGAAAGCCACGGCGAGGCTGTGAATCTGCGCATTTTTCGCACCGCAACGATACTCCGTGATATAATCCCGCATCGTTTTCCCTTCCTCCGGCATCACATCGCCGCATTCGATATCGTGCAAAAAAAGATTGGCATATTTCTGATCTTCCTGCGACAGACCGGCAAAAGACCGATGCAGCTCATCCTTGATTTGCTCCAGCCGCTCTCCCGCCGCGCCTTCCGTGTGGAGCTCCTTCAGATACTTCTCAAATTTATTATTCATATACTCCGCATCGATGGCTCCCGTATCAATTTGCGTCAGCGAGCCCCGCAAGTCAAAAGGCACATCGTCGACAGGATCCCCCGGCCCGCCGCCGGAAAACAATTCTTTATACCGCTGCAACAAAATCAAATACTCCCTTTCGGTAAAGAGCATCTCGATTTTATATTTCCCGGACTTCTCATCCCTCCCGCTGTACGTCCGTTTCTTCCAAGTGAAACCTTGCACCCGCGCCGCCTGCAGATAATCATTCCAATGATTGAACAAATCCGCAAACTTCGCGCACTCCCGCCGCTCATCCGGAAGCCTTGCGAAATCCTCCACACCCGCTTCCGCAAACAAATCGGCAATCGCTTGGTAGCACGCATTGAGCTGATCCAAATTGTGCCGAAGCTTCTCGACGAAAAGACCAATCGGCCTGTCCCCCGAATACAACTTCATCGCCTCCTGCACATTCCGCTCCATCGTATGCGGCCGACGGTAATACCGAATCACACCGAAAGGCTTCTCCGGCCCGAAAAGCCGATTCGTCCTCGAAAAAGCCTGAATCACATCGGCATACCGCAAAAGCTTATCCAAATACAGCGTATTCACCCATTTGGAATCAAAACCGGTCAGCATCTGATCGACGACAATCAAAAGCTGCAACTGCTTCTCCGGCTCCGTCTCCACCCGCTTGTACAGCCCCTTATGCGCCAAGCGATCGGCCAAATCCTTCTTGAAAGCCGCATGCGTAGGAATCGTGAAACTCTGATTATATCGCACATTGTAATCCGCCAAAATCTCCGCCAGCGCATCTTCCTTCGTCTTCGCGCCGCCGTCATTGTCGATATTCGGATCGAAAAGACAAGTCGTCTTCAGCTCCGGCATCCCCTCCTTCAGCAGACGATAATACGCGACCGCCTCCGAAATACTGCTCGTCGCAAAAATCGCATGAAACTTCCCCGCCTGACTGAGCGTCATCCAGCTTTCCTTCATATCCTGCAAGACCATACTCCGGTGCTCGTCCGTCTTGTATTGACTGTCCGGCAAATCATCTTCAATCCCCTTGACCCACTTCCCGTCCGGCCGCTCCTCCCCGCACATCTTCACCTTCGATTTATCCATAAACTTCAAATAAATCGCTTTCTTCGCCGGATCCCGCAGAGCCTCCTCCTCCGTCTCCGCCTTCGCCGCCTGCAAAGCCACCGCCCGCCGCACATCCAAATCCTTGAAAGTCAGCACCTTGTACGGATCGAAACCCAGCACATTCCTATCCCGAATCCCGTCCGCGATACTGTACCGATGCAACTCCCGCCCGAAGACATCCGTCTGATCATTACTGTGCTTCGCATTCTCATCAAAAATCGGCGTCCCCGTGAACCCGAAAAAAATCGCCCGCGGCAGCGTTTCCTTGATCCTCGCCAACATCTCCCCGAAAGTCGACCGATGCGCCTCATCCACAATGAATACAATCCTCTTTTGATTGATTTGAGAAATATCATCGGCGATATGCCCATCACCCTCCTCCCAAATATTACTCATCTTTTGGATAGACGTCACAATGAGCGTGTCACTCCGACTCGTACTCTTCAATTTGGACAAAAGGACATACGTATTCTCCGTCTCCTGCACCGTCTCCCGATCATCCGCAAAACCGCGATACTCCTTCAAAGATTGCGTCCCCAGCTCAATCCGATCCGTCAGAAAGACCACCTTATCCGCATCCCCCGAATTCGCGATAAGCTGCGCCGACTTAAAAGACGTCATCGTCTTCCCGCTCCCCGTCGTATGCCAGATATATCCCCCGCGCTGCGTCCCGCCGTCCCATTCCTTTCCCGCCTCCGACACCGCATCCGAGATAGCGCTCGCCGCATAATATTGATAACTCCGCATCACCTTCAAAATCCCGTCCGAATGATCCGCCACCGTATAGAAACCAATCAACTGATGCGCCATCGGAATCGAAAGCAAAGTCGAAGCAATCCTCGCCCAATCTTGGATCGGCTCATTATTAAAATCCGCCCAATGGAAATAAAAATCCGGATTAAACCGCCCATCCGGCCCCGGATTCGCAAAATAACGCGTCTCATCCGGATTCATCGCCACAAAAATCTGCACCAAAGAAAACAAACCCGTGAAAATCCCCTCACCCGCATACTTCTCAATCTGGTGATACGCCTCACTCACCGGCACACCCGTCTTCTTCAGCTCGATATGAAAAAGCGGCATCCCATTGATGAGAAGCATCAGATCCCCGCGCCGATCATTCAAAAGCGGAGACCTCGTCGGAAACAGAGGCTGCTGCGCAATCTGGTAGCGACTCTGCCCGCCCGCCACCTCATTCCGGTCATAAATCTTCAGACTGACCTCCTTCCCGAAATGCGCCCGATCCTCCGGATGATCCCGCTTGATGGCCACCGTCTTCCCATTGATGAAACCATTCAAATTGAGCGGCGTACGAAGACACGCCACCTGCTCCAAAATCTGCTGCATTTCCCCCTCCGTCAAAGGGAAATCCCCCAGCCGATCCTGCTGACGATTATTTTGGAAAAGAATATCCGCCCAATTCCGGATGAGATCCTGCTCCGTCGGATAGCGGAGCACCTCCTTCTCCCAACCCTTCGTCTGCAACACCCGAATCAAAGCATCCTCAAAATCCGCTTCCCGACCAAATTCCATAACAGACCTCCCGCCCGATTCCCACCGAAAGAAATGAAACCCGCCTCACGATTTACACAAACATCTTCTCCAGCATCGCTTTTTTCAGCTGCTGCAATTTCTCAATCTTTCGCTGATAAGAAGTGATGATAGAATCAAGCGACTTAAAATAAGCACCGATAGCTTTTTGTTCACCTATACTTGGAAACTCTACAAGCTGCGTCGCAAGAAGTGATTGATTTATGCTCGCCTGGCTTACGGCTTGATGTGCATGAGATTTTGCCCAATTCTTTCTCATCTCAGTATTTAATAGGTACAACAAAAAATCCGAATTTGCTTCTTTATTCGGAACCAACCTGAGAAGATTTATGCCATGATAAAGAAGAGAATTACCTTGGTATTGCGCTACTTTTCCGATATGGTTAATGGAGTTTATATTGCTATATAAAATATCTCCCTTATGAAGTAAATAGCTTCCCTCTGGCTTTACATTTGAAAACCCTACTCTTGATTCGTCTACAGTCCCATTCGCAATTGTTTCGATTCTCGTAATCCTATATTCACCTTCAGTCAGAAGAGCGTCTCCCATAAATCCTGAAGTTACAGCAGTAAATTCTCCCAGCTTCCGGCGTTCCCAATTCCCCGTAAACCCGGCGAAACGAACCTCCGGCACAAGAGCCCCCTCCTTCGGAAACATCTTCCCCAGCATAGCCCTCTTAAACGCCTGCCCCTTCTCCACCTTGCGCTGATAAAAAGCGATAAGGTGATCAAGATAAGAAAAGTATTCGCCAATTTTCTCTTGCTCAGCAAAAAATGGCAAAAAAATCCCTATTTCCATCATTGTATTTGCATTTAATTTTGCACGCCCACATCCAACGAGAAGAGATTCTATATCTGTGCGTCCTATTTCATACGCCAAAAAATTGTTGTCAGCAACTCCGCTTTTACCTTGCAATACATGAGCGTGATTATTAACCCAAATTCGCCCCTTCACATATTTTACTGGATAATTTTTTAAGTCATTCGCTCCATCTTCTGCAACAAGGACAAACTCTCCTTCATGGGTAAATCCCTCTACATAATCTTGAATCCCATTTGCCCCATAATAAGGAGTAAGTCCAGGTATTCTCAAATTGGCGACTACCGGAATCCGAAGATTATCATATCTTTCAGCAACATCAAAAATCTTCCGCTCTTCCCATTCCTCTGTAAAGCCGGCAAATCGAATCGCCGGCGTCCGAATTTTTTCCATCGCTCTCACCCACCCAAATCAAACAACAATTTTAATCATTTTACCACACAAGAAAATCCCCAACCTCCGCCCCCTGAAAAGCAAGCAATCCGGGCACGCACGATTTTATAAAATAAACACGGCGAAGCCGCCACCGATCAAGCCTTCCTTTTTCTAAGGAAGGTGGCCCGGAGGGCCGGAAGGTAAAATGCGCCGCAGGCGCATAACTTCTTGCGAAAGCGGAAAATCGAATTGAACCGGAGAGGTCATTCCCGTCCTGTACGTTACAGCTGAAATTGTGCCTCTGCGAGGCACTCTATCTTCCGGCGCTGCGCGCCACCTTC
>CAVHDO010000076.1:0-7900 GCA_963634795.1 Oscillospiraceae bacterium | reverse complement strand
TGACCATCACCCGGCCTACGGCCACCCTCTTCCTGAAGAGGGCTAATATGTGGCGGCCTCCGGCCGCATTTTTTTATAAAAATCGCGCGAAGCGCCACCGCTGAAATCTGACGTCTGATCATCTGACGTCTCTACCTCGCCTGACGACACTGCTTTTGAATGACTCTTCGGTGCGCTCGCTGTAAGGAGACCCGCCTGTGCAAAATTCGCCGGCTCCGCGCCAATAAAAGTTAGCAGTGAGTAGTGAGCAATTAGCAGTGCAGGTACGCGCTTCGCGCATTTTTTATACAACAAGAATCACAAACGCCTCAAAAGCCAAGCAAGAAAAAGCCCTGCCAACTGCTAATTGCTCATTGCTAACTGCTAACTGTTCGAAGGCTGAGCGGCGGCGCCCCATGAGCCGAGGCGAATTTTGCCCTGGCGGCGATTTCTTTCCTTTGCTTCGTTTCCTTTCTTTTTCGGAAAAGAAAGGAAATGAAGTGCTGTAAGGAGTTCCGTGGGGAAGCGTAGTGCATGATTGATAGCATCGTACCGTGTCACATCAGTGATAAAGACATCAGACAATCAGACGTCAAATTTCATAGGTGTCGCTTCGCGACATTTTTGTAATGCGCCTTTGGCGTCCCGTCATCCGGCCCTTCGGGCCACCTTCCTCCAAAGGAAGGCTTAACCGGTGGCGGCTCCGCCGCATTTGATTATATGCGCCTTCGGCGCGCTCCTGCCGAAAAACTTTATATTTCACATACTGCCATCCATCACCCGGCGCTGCGCGCCACCCTCTTCACGAAGAGGGCTAACCGGAACGCGCTTCGCGCATATTTTATATCCGGCGCTTTGCGCAACAAAAAACTGCGAGATGATTTTTCTCGCAGCTTTTTTATTTCCGAAACCTCACACCGTGATGTTTTCCTCTTTCTTCACATCGAGCTTGATGTGCAATTCTTTGAGTTGCTTTTCCGTCACGACGCCCGGCGCTTTGGTCATTTGGTCGATGGCGCTCTGAGTCTTCGGGAAGGCAATCACGTCGCGGATGGTCTTGCAGCGCAACATGAGCATGACGAGGCGATCGAGACCGAGGGCGATGCCGGCGTGCGGCGGGGCGCCGTATTGGAAAGCGTCCAGGAGGAAACCGAATTTTTCTTTCGCTTCTTCGTCGGAAATGCCGATGGCTTCAAAGACTTTCTGCTGCAATTCTTCCTGATAGATACGGAGCGAGCCGCCGCCCGCTTCGACGCCGTTTAGCACCATGTCGTAGGCTTTCGCGTGGACGCGAGCCGGGTCGGTCAGAAGATACTCCACATCTTCGTCGCGCGGCGCGGTGAAGGGATGGTGCTCGGCGACGTAGCGTTTCTCTTCTTCGCTGTATTCGAACATCGGAAAATCGGTCACCCAGCGGAAACAGAAGGCGTCGGGATCGATGAGATTCATGCGGCGTCCCATTTCCAAGCGGAGCTCGCCCAAGGCCTGCGCGACGACTTTCGGCTTGTCGGCGATAATCAGGATGAGGTCGCCCGTTTCCGCTTCGCACAGTTTCCCGATCTCGCGGATTTTGTCCTCGCCCAAAAATTTCGTAATCTGGCATTTCAGGCCGCCGTCTTCCTGGAAACCGATCCACGCCATGCCTTTGGCGCCGTATTGCGCGCAGTAATCGACGAGGCCGTCCAGCTCGCGACGCGGAATGTCCGCATCACCCTTGACGTTGATGGCTTTCACGACGCCGCCGTTGTCCAAGACGGAACGGAAGACGCGGAAATCGCAATCGCGGAGGGAATCGGAAATATCGTAGAAATGCATATCAAAACGCAAATCCGGCTTGTCGGAGCCGTAGAGATTCATCGCGTCGTCCCACGTAATCCGCGCAAACGGCGTCTGGATGTCGACGTCCAGGGCTTCTTTGAAAACTTTTTTCATCATTTGCTCCATGAGGTCCAGAATGAAATCCTGATCCTCAAAGGAGAGCTCCATGTCGAGCTGGGTGAATTCCGGCTGGCGGTCCGCGCGCAAATCTTCATCGCGGAAGCAACGCGCCACTTGGAAATAGCGTTCGAAACCGGAGACCATCAAAAGCTGCTTGAAGAGCTGCGGCGATTGCGGGAGCGCGTAAAATTTCCCGGGATTCACGCGGCTCGGCACCAAATAATCGCGCGCCCCTTCCGGCGTGGATTTCGTCAGCATCGGCGTTTCCAATTCCAAAAATCCGTGATCGTCTAGGAAATTTCTCATGGAATGCGTGATTTTGTGGCGCATGATGAGATGCTGCTGCATTTCCGGCCGGCGCAAATCCATGTAACGATAGCGCAGGCGCACGTTTTCGTCCACGTCGATACCGTCTTCGATGTAGAAAGGCGGCGTCTTCGCTTTGTTCAGCACGCGCAGCTCGGAGACGACGACTTCCACCATGCCCGTCGGCATTTTCGGATTGATCGTGTCCTCGCTTCTTTCGCGGACTTTCCCCGTGACGGCCAAGACGAATTCGTTTCGCACGTCTTCGGCTTTATGAAACGCTTCCTCTCCGTATTGCGGCGAAAGCACCAACTGCACGATGCCGGAGCGGTCGCGCAAATCGATAAAAATCAGGCCGCCGTGATCGCGCCGTCTCTGTACCCAGCCCGCCAAGACGAGCTCATGTCCGGTATCTTTCTGCGATACCGTCCCGCAGCCGCACGATCTGCGCAGCCCTGCCATTGTTTCCATACTCAGCACTCCTTACTTAATTTGATTTGCCAACTCAGATTTATTATTTTACCGCAAATTTCTCGTTTGCGATATAGGAAACGACGTTTTCCAAGGAAACAACGTCCTGCGCGCCCGTTTCCATTGTCTTCACGACGGCCTCTCCGCGCGCCATTTCCTCATCGCCCAAAATGACCGTGTACGCGGCGCCGGATTTGCCCGCCTGCTTCATTTGCCCCTTGAGGCTCTTTTGTTGCAAGTCCGCATCCGCCAAAATGCCGCGCGCGCGGAGCTCTTTTTGAATGCGCAGGCCCGCTGCCGTCGCCGCCTCGCCCAGCGCCGCGATGTAGACGCGCGATTCTTCTTGCGGCGCGGGAATGAGCTGCTGACTTTCCAGCGCCAAGAGGAGCCGCTCCAGTCCCACGGCGAAACCGACGCTCGGCGTGTCCGGGCCGCCGATTTCCGACACGAGCCCGTCGTAGCGCCCGCCGCCGCAAATCGCACTTTGCGCTCCCAGCGGCGCGTATTGGATTTCAAACGCCGTATTCGTGTAATAATCCAGCCCGCGGACGAGGCGCGGATCCACTTCAAACGGAATGCCGAGCGCCGTCAGATACGTTTTGAGCGCTTCAAATTTTTCTCGGCATTCGTCGCAAAGCCAATCCGTCACGGCCGGCGCCGTTTTCACGCATTCCTTCCCGGCGTCTTCCTTGCAATCCAGCACGCGCAGCGGATTCTTTTCGAGCCGCTCCCGGCAGTCCTCGCACAGCGTTTCCGCCGACGTCCGGAAATGGGAAATGAGCGCCTCGCGATACACGGGGCGGCATTTCGGGCAGCCGATGGAATTGATATGCAGCACCAAATCCGCCAATCCCAATTTTTGAAACAGCGTGTAGGCGAGCAAAATCACCTCGGCATCCGCGGCCGGAGACGACGCGCCCATCACTTCCACGCCGAATTGATGAAACTCGCGATAGCGCCCGGCTTGCGGTCTGTCGTAGCGGAACATCGAGCCGATGTAAAACAGTTTATGCACCGCGCCGTCGCCGTAGAGTTTGTGCTCCAAATACGCGCGCACCGCCGACGCCGTATTTTCCGGCCGCAGCGTGATACTCCGACCGCCGCGGTCCGTGAAAGTATACATTTCCTTCGTCACGACATCCGTCGTATCGCCGATACCGCGCAAAAAAAGTTCCGTCGCTTCCAGCATCGGCGTGCGAATTTCCCCGTAGCCGTAGTGGTGGCACAAATCCCGAATGACGCCCTCGACGTAATTCCATTTGTAAGCGTCCGCCGGCAAAATGTCCTGCGTCCCGCGCAAAGCTTGCATTCCCATACTCCTTCTTTCCAAAAAGCGCCGACCGCATCAGCGTTTCCCAAACAATTCCCGTCTCGCTTTTGAAAGCGCCGAAAGCCGCGCCCGGTACATTTCCGGCTGTTTCGGGAAATATAATTTTCGCAAGTGAAAGGCATCGACGACGTATTTCGACGCGGCGCCCGCCCCGATGCCGAGCACATGGCGATGCTCATTCATGATTTCGATATTGTACAGAGAATCGTGGCCGGGGAGCGCGTAGCCCACATTCGCGAAATCCTCCGTCATGTATTTCTGGCGGTACAAATAATACGGCCGATAGCCCGCATCGCGAAGGCGGTCGTCCAAAAGCGCGAGCATCTCGGCGACCTCCACGGCTTCCGGCAAATTCCATTCGCGCGCGCGGCCGAAAAAGGCGCTGCCCCTTTTGACGGCCAATGTGTGAATTGTAACATTTTCAGGCCGCCATTGGCAAATGGCCTCGGCGTTCTCCGCCGCGTCGGCTGCGCGCTGCCCCGGAAGGCCGCAAATGAAATCCATATTGACCGTCCGGAATCGGAAACGCCGCACGAGCTCCATGGCGCGGACGATGTCGCACCGCGTGTGCGCCCGGGAAATTGTCTCCAAAATCCGATTCTGCAGCGTCTGCGGATTGACGGAAATGCGACGGACGCCGGCCGCTTCCAAGACGGCGAGCATTTCTTCCGTCAGCGTATCGGGCCGCCCGGCTTCCACCGTCCATTCCGTCCCCTCGCCGCCCGCTGCCGAGAGCGCCGACAGCACGCGCCGCATTTGCAAAGGCGACAGCGCCGTCGGTGTCCCGCCGCCCATGTAGCGACTCGTCACGGAGAGACCTGCTTCGCGAATAAGCGCCGCCACGTCTGCCGCGTCTTTTTCCAGCGCGGACACGTAATCCTCCGGCACGCCGCCCGCCGGTACGATGGCCGACGGAAACGAGCAATACGCGCAACGGCTCGGACAAAAAGGAATGTGCGTGTAGAGCGACACCTTCTCCGGCGCATCGTCCCGCGCGCTTTCGACTTGATGCGACACCGTTTCCAAGAGTAGCGCCGAAATGGCCGGCGACACCCGTTTCTTTTGCAAATACGCGCGCGCTTTTGTTTCCCAATCGTCTTCTTTCAGGAAACGGTACAGCGCCTTTGTCGGCCGCATTCCCAAAAGCTCGCCCCAAGAACCTAACGGCTGTCCCGTCAGCTCCGAGAGCGCCGAGAGCAGAAAATGAACAAGCTCGTCTCGCGTCTCCGCCGTGCCGCGCCGCGTGAAATCATTTCCCGTCGTCAAAAGAAGAGCGCCGTCTTTCTCCGCGCGAAAGAGAATCGTTTCCTTCTCTTTTCCCGCATATGGGATGCCGAAGGACAGAAACGCTTGGCTGACAGCCGACGCCGCGGACAAGGGGCCGTCGTAGCGATAGGTCAATGCATCCGCTCCCGCTGGCATTTCGCGCAATAGCCGTAAATTTTCAGCTGCGAATCCACCACCTCGAAATGATGTTTCTTCGCGATTTTTTCTTGCGCCTCTTCCATCCCGTTCAGCGGAAATTCCACGACTTTTCCGCAGCCGAGACAAATCAAATGATGATGAGAATGCTCCGGCAATTTATCATTGATTTCGTAGCGGCTCCGCCCATCCCCGAAATCCAGTTTCTTCAAAAGTTCCAGCGTCGTGAAAAGCTCCAGCGAACGATACACCGTCGCGAGCCCCACATCCGGATTTTCTTTCTGAATCGACGCGTACACGTCCTCGGCACTCAAGTGATTTTCTTTGCTGTCCAAAAATGCCTGCAAAATGATCTGCCGCTGGTTCGTGAATTTGTATCGGTGCTCCTTGATGCGTTTCCGCAATGTATCCATCACATTCGCTTGTTTCATGAAATCCCTCCCCTATTTCTTATACACATCGTAATACCACATATGGCGCAGTAGCACCTGCAACACGGCCAAAACCGGCACGGCCACCATCATGCCGACGATGCCGTAGAGCTGCCCGCCGACCAAAACGCCCAGAATGATCGCGACCGGATGCACATTCGTGACCGAGCCCATGAGCTTGGGCATGACGAGATGCGCGTCCGCCTGCTGCACGACGATGTAGAAAATCAAAACGCGGACGGCGAGCCCCGAGCTTTCCGCCAATCCCAGGAGAACGGCCGGGATGGCACCCACAATCGGCCCGACGACGGGAATCATTTCGACGACGCCGGCCAAGAGCCCAATCACCAGCGGATACGGAATCCCCAGCGCCAACATGCCCAAAAAGACGACGACCGTCATCAAGACGGAGAGCGAAAGCTGCCCGACGATGTACGCGGAGAGCACGCGATGCATTTCCTCGAAAAGCCGCGTCAGGTGCGGACGGAAACGCAACGGAAACAGCGCGACGAATCCCTGCACGAAGCGCCCGCCCATTTTGATCATGTAAAAAGTAATCACCGGCACGACAATGAGCTCCACCATCGTCGACGCGAGCGAAAAGACCGCCGCGAGACTGAAGGACGCCAGCGACAGCGTGTAGTTTCCGAGTTTCCCCAAGAGCGTCCCGATGAGCTGTTTCCCTTCCTGCGGCATAGCCGACACGCTGTATTGCGCCTCCAGCCGCAAAATCGCCTGCTGCACCTCGCCGAGCACCGCCGGGACTTGCTTGATGAATTCTTGAAACTGCCGCCCAAACGGCACGAGCACGTAGGTGGCGATGAGGTAGAGCACGGCCAGGAAAATCAGAAACGCCGCGATGATGGAGAAATCATACGGAAATTTCGTGAGTCCCGTGCGGACAATCGCTTTTTGAATGCCCGTCGCCAGCGGTTTCAATAAAATCGCCAAAAAGAGCGACAGCCCGAAAGGAAACAGAATCCCCGGCGCCACAATCGGAAGCAGGACGATAATCGCCGCTGCCGCCACCCGAAGCCAAAATTCAGCGCTTCGCCACATATCAGACCCCCTGCATGAAAGGATTGATTTTCTTCTCGCGGCCAATCGACGTCGGATCGCCGTGCCCGGACAGCACGCACGTTTCCTCCGGCAGCGTAAACAATTTGTCGCGAATGCTCGAAAGAAGCGTCGTCATGCTGCCGCCGGGAAAATCCGTGCGACCGACGGAACCTTCAAAGAGCGTATCGCCGGTGAAAACGAGGCCGCTTTCTTTTACGTAAAACGAAATCCCGCCCGGCGTGTGTCCCGGCGTTTCCAGCACCGTAAAATGCATAGAATCGACGGAAATCTCGTCGCCTTCCTTGACGAGGCAATCCGGCGGTGCGCAAAAAATTCCCTCGCCGAGCATATCGGACAGGTTCAGCAACGCATTTTTGAGATACGGCAAATCGTTTTCATTCATGTACACTTTCGCGTCCGGATGTTTCTCCCGCAGAAACGAGAGCCCCGCGATGTGATCGACGTGCGCGTGCGTCACTAAAATTTTTTGCACGGAAACGCCAATCTTCAAGATAGCTTCCTCGATGTGCTCCGGCGTGAAGCTGGGATCGATGACGACGGCATTCATCGTCGCCTCGTCCCAGGCGATGTAGGTGTTCGTCTGAAACGGGCCGAGCACCATATACGTAATTTTCATTTCCGCCTCCTTAATGAAATTTGCGGCTGTGAAAAGTGATTTCTCATTTTTCGCAGCTCTTTATCAATTTTCGCAAAGCGCCGGGTGATGGGCGCTCTATGCGAAATTTTCAGCTTATCAGCTTTTTCGCATGAATCATTTTCGATTCATTCGTACGGTACTCCTTACAGCTTCTTCATTCTCTTTCTTCCCCGGGGAAGAAAGAGAACGAAGCAAGAGAAAGAAGCCGCCGCCAGGGCAAAATTCGCCGCCGCTCAGGGGCGCCGCCGCTCGGCCTTGCCAATGCTAACGTCACCGATACGCGCAACTTTTACATCATGACGCATT
>CAVHDO010000075.1:0-7911 GCA_963634795.1 Oscillospiraceae bacterium | reverse complement strand
TGGCTGAAAAAAGGTGGGTTGTTTTTGAAACGGAAATTGGTGGGGAAATAAATAGGAACAAGGGCGAAGCACATTGATGGTCTATGATTTTTTTGATGGCTGATGTAAAGTAAAGGATTTATAAGAATGGCGATGAAAGAAGAACCGATTCGGATTTTGCAAGTCTTACCGACTTTGAATGTTTGCGGTGGAATTGAGAGCTATGCCATGAATTACTATCGCCATATCGATAAGACAAAAGTACAGTTTGATTTCGTGACGCATACTGATTTGGATTGTTCGTATAAGCAAGAAATTTTGGATATGGGTGGCCAAGTTTTTGAATTTCCCGTATTTAGAGTACGGTCGCTTCCTCGCATTTTGGATATGATTGATGAGCTGTTTGCCAATCAAAAGCCACAATATCAAGCGGTTCATTGCCACATGGCCAATGCGGCGTGTTTTTATTTTTGGAAAGCAAAGAAATACGGTATCAAAAAATTAATCCTGCATAGTCACAATTCAGCGGCTGCCGACGTTTGGACACACATTGTGCGAAATTATCCTTTACTGAAACTGGGGGTATCTTTGGCGACTGAAAGAGTGGCTTGCTCCGGCTTGGCGGGGGAATTTTTATTTGGTAAGAAACTGTTCATAAAAATTCATAACGCGATTGACGTCGGGCGGTTTGCCTTTGATGCGAAGAAAAGGACGGAATTTCGCAAGGCGCTCGGCTGGAAAGACAAGATTGTTATCGGTCATATCGGCAGGATGACGCCGCAGAAAAATCAGCCGTTTTTGTTGGATATATTTTATGAATTGCAAAAAAGGAATCCGGCTTATCATTTGGTGATGATTGGGCAGGGTGAGGATGAAAAAGAGATTCGTCGCAAAATAGATGTACTGGGATTGGCGGAGAAAGTTGAAATATGTGCTCCGGTCTCCAATATAGCTGATTATTATCAAGCATTTGATGCATTTGTATTGCCTTCTTTGTATGAGGGATTAGGCCTTGCGTTGGTAGAAGCACAGTGCTCAGGTCTTCCGACTTTTGCCAGCTGTGATAATGTTCCAGTTGACGTCAAGATGACGGATTGTTTTTACTTTTTGAGTCTAAAGCAATTGCCGGCTGAATGGGCGAATATGATTGATATGACGATGGGTACCCGGATAGAGAGGAAAAGCAGGAGCGAAGAGATCGCCCAAGCCGGATACAGCGCGCAGGCAGAAGCGAAAAGATTGGAAGATTTGTACGTGAAGGGAGATTTTCCCGCAAGAGAATTTTCGGCTTTTTGAGCGGATTTTTGGGAAATGGAGAAAATCTAATAAAAAAGATGATATTGCGGAGAGCGGCGGGATTATAAAGACAAAAGACAGCGTTTCGAGAAATAGGTTCGGGATGCTGTTTTCTGCAAAGGGGATCAAACATTATGGATGACGTGAAATATATTGTAAAATTAATTTTAAGTGCAGTAATTTCCGGATTTTATTACTCATTTCGTGTTTTTCCTATTCAGAATAATAAAATTGTTATTGATAATTTTTCGGGGAAAGGGTTTGGAGACAATGGGAAGTATATCGCTCTTGAATTGTTAAAAAGAGGGAAATGTTACGATATTGTATGGATGACAAAAGATGAAAAAGAGAAGTTTCCGGAAGGAATAAGGAGAGTTCCGTATGCTGACGTTCGGAAAATGTCGCTTCGTTCTATTTATGAGCAAGTTACTGCGAGAGTATGGATAGATAATACAAGGAAAGAACTGGGCGTAAGGAAAAGGAGAGGTCAGTATTATATTATGACGTGGCACGGGGGAATTGGACCTAAAAAAATAGATGAAGAAGTGGAGAATCAATTAGAAAAAGATTATGTAAAACGAGCTAAAAATGATTCCAAAATGGCGGATTTGTTGATAGCGGAATCGGGTTTTACTTATCATAAATGGCACACGAAAATGTGGTATGATGGAGAAATTTTAAAATGTGGTACGCCGCGTCAAGATATTTTTTTTAATCCGCCGAAAGAGTTGAGAAAAAACATATTAGCGGGTATGGGATTGGATGTCAATTGTCACATTTTACTTTACGCGCCAACATTTAGAAATAAGATGGAGAAGAAAAATCTTTCGATATATCGGCTTCCTTGGAGAGAGATTTTACAAGTTTGCGAGGCAAAATTTGGGGGAGAGTGGGTCGGGTTTATTCGTTTGCACCCCATTGTTGCTCATTTGGATAAAGCGAATGGTTTGGCAGAAGAAGGAGTATATGACGTCACGCATTATCCGGATATGCAGGAGTTATTAAGTGTAAGCGATGTGGTTTTGACAGATTACTCCAGCAGTATATATGATTTCGGATTGACGGGTAGGCCGGGATTTATATTGGCTGGCGATATGGATGAATATATGAAACAGCGGGACGTTGGTTTCGGAGACTACGGAATGGAAGTGATTCCGTTTCCGATTGCTAAGTCAACGGAGGAATTGTGTAGGCTGATTCAGGATTTTGACGGGCAGGCGTATGAAAAAAGACTGCATGGGTTTTATCATGATTTTTGCGGTCTGTATTCAGGCGGACATGCGGCAGAAATATTGGCGGATCGGATAGATGAAGTAATTCGGCAAGGCGATGCGTAATATTTTTTTGGAGAATAAATTTTGGCGGCTGGTACGGAGAAATATGAATATAGCGATTATCATTGCCGGCGGGAGCGGGCAGCGGATGGGGCAGGACATTCCGAAGCAGTTCATCCATGTGTACGACAAGCCGGTACTCATTTATACTTTGGAAAGTTTTGAGAGGCATCCGCAGATTGATGCGATCGAGGTGGTGTGCATTGACGGCTGGCAAGAAGCGCTGCGAGCCTATGCGAAACAATTTGGTATTACGAAATTGCGCTGGATTGTGACGGGCGGTGCGACGGGACAGGAATCGATCCGAAATGGGGTCTTTCATTTGGAAGGCGAAGCGCAGGATGACGATTTGATTGTTATTCATGACGGGATTCGTCCTCTTGTGGAGGCCTCCGTCCTTTCGGATGTGCTGGAAAAAGCGAAACGGTATGGCAATGCGGTGACGGCCATGCCGTATAATGAGCAGATTTTCATTGTGAATCCGGAGGACGAGGAGACGACGAAAAGTTATATTCCACGCGAAACCATCCGGCGTGTTTCCACGCCACAAGCCTATCGCTTCGACATTCTGAATCGGCGGTATCATGAAGCCTTTAAAAAAGGGATCGGAATTTATGGCTCTTCTTACACGAATACGATGATGGTGGAATTGGGAGAAACATTGCATTTCGCGGCGGGCTCGGATAAGAATATCAAATTGACTACAAAAGATGATTTGGAGCTGTTCAAGGCGTATTTGAAGGCCGATCGGGATACTTGGATAAAAAAGGAATGAAAATGAAATACAGCATGCTTTGTCGAGATGATGTAGCAAAAGTATCGGCTGTGATTCCGCACCCGGAGAAATTGTTCGACCGTACCATTTTTCTGACAGGTGCCACGGGTCTCATTGGTTCGGCTATTGCTGAAATTCTTTTCTTTTTGAATCAAAAGAAATCGGCGGGGATACGCATTTTTTTGGCAGGGCGCAGCGAGGAACGGATGCGGGCCCGGTTTCCTTTCGGCGGATATCGATTTGTTGCCTATGACGCCACACAGGGACAAATCGAATTGGATGAAGCAGATTTTATGATTCATGCGGCCAGTCCGGCAGATCCCGTTTCTTACACCAAGGAACCGGTGGAGACGATGATGGCAAATATCCGGGGGATTCAATCGCTGCTGGAATGGGCGAAAGGAAAGCGGACGCGCGTTTTGTATATTTCTTCCAGTGAAGTGTACGGGAGAAAATCGGGGAATCAACCGTATCGGGAGACAGATTACGGATTTGTTGATGAATTGAATCCGAGAGCTTGCTACCCGATGGCAAAGCGGGCGGTGGAAACGCTGTGCGCTTCTTATCGAAAAGAATATGGAGCGGATTTTGTGATAGCGCGGCCGGGGCATATTTACGGGCCGGAAATGACGGAAACGGACAGTCGGGCTTCGGCGCAATTTGCACGAAATGCGGCGGCAGGGCAGGACATTGTCATGAAAAGCGCAGGAAGTCAGCTACGTTCTTATTGCTATAGCTTGGATTGCGCGTCTGCTATTTTGACGATTTTGATTGAGGGAAAAAGCGGCGAGGCGTATAATATTTCCAATCCCGCTTCCGTGGTGAGCATTCGGGAGATAGCGGAGGCTTTTGCACAAGCGGCGGGAAGAAAAATTATTTTTGAAAACCCGTCTGACGAAGAGGCGTCCGGCTACAATATGATGGACAATTCGTCTTTGGACGGTACGAAGCTGGAAGCTCTCGGCTGGCGGGCGCAGTATGGGATACCGGAAGGCGTCGCGCGGACGGTGGAAATTTTGCGGGAAATAAATGGATAAGAGATAAGCGGGAAGCTTAGCAGGCCTGTGCACTGTGTACTGTGTATTGTGTACTGTTTGATTTGTGAAAGGATCTTTTATGTTTCTGAGTGTTATCATACCGACTTGGAGGAATACGGAAGAGGAAATTCGTCGTTGTCTGGATAGTATCGATCAAAGCGCTTGGCGGGATTTTGAAGTGCTCTTGGTGGATGACGGAAATGAGCCGGCTTATGCGGCGATGCTGGACGGCTTGGTGGAGACGTATCCGTTGCTTCGCGTGTTTCATTTGCCGCACGGCGGCGTATCGGCGGCGCGGAATTTTGGGATGACAAAAGCGCAGGGCGAGTATATTCTTTTCGTCGATGCGGATGATATCGTGACGAAGCAGTTTTGGTATGACGCAGCGGAAATTGCGGCGAAGAGACCGGATGCGGATATTATTTATGGCAGAATATGGAATACGGAAACAGGTCCTTTTATAGATAATTTGTGTGAGAGATTGGATCTTTGCGAGCTGAATGAAGAGGAAACGCGCGAGTTGTATGGCCATTTCTTCGCGTTGCAAGCGAAAAAATATGTGAAGGTCAATGGGATATATTTGAGTCGAGGGTCGATTGCACGGTTGGTTCGTCGGACATTTGCGTTGCGCTGTCCGTTCCGTTCGGATTTGATTTGCGGAGAAGATATGGTATGGAATTTTGATTTGTTAAAAGAAAAACCGCGTATGGCGGTGACGGAGCATGTGTGGTACTGTATCGTAGGGAATCCGGAATCAGTGACGCGAGGTTGTCGTCCGGAGTTGATAGAATGGCATCGGCAATTGTTACAAGTGTTGCAAAATTATGTCACGCCCGATACGGAGCGAGATTATTATTGTCGCGTTTTTGAATCGCTGGCGGAGATTGGAAAGAGATATTATCTCTCGCCGAAAAATCCGTTGTCATGGTCGCAGAAAGTGAAGGAGTTCAATCAAATGACAAGGACAGAGCCGTTTTCCCTCTTGTTAAAATTTGACGCGAAGACGGGGGGGGGCAAGACTGCTTTGAAGCTCGCTTTGTATAAAGCGGGCTTTTTGTTGTACGCATATAAGTTGAAAATGCTGCTACGGAGGTAAATTGTTTCATCCGATTCCTCCGTAGTGGGGGAAAGGATGGAATATGAAACATAAAATTGCTTTGATGGTCAGTAATTTTTAAGGAAGTCGTGCTGGAGAAGTGGAAAAAGTTGATTGATGAATTGTGCGAAGATAAAATTTGATGGAAGTATAGAATATTATTTTTCGAAGGAAATATGGTTGTATTTGTGTGTATTTTCCTTTTTTGGGGAATAGTTTGATTCGCGGAAGGATTTTTCATGTTTTTGAGTGTCATCATACCGACTTGGCGAAATACGGAAGAGGAAATTCGTCGATGCCTAGATAGTATCGATCAAAGCGCTTGGCGGGATTTTGAAGTGCTCTTGGTGGATGACGGAAATGAGCCGGCCTATGCGGCGATGTTGGACGGATTGGTCGAGACGTATTCGCTGCTTCGCGTATTTCACTTGCCTCATGGCGGCGTATCGGTGGCGCGGAATTTTGGGATGACAAAAGCGCAGGGCGAGTATATTTTTTTCGTAGATGCGGATGACATCGTGACCAAGCAATTTTGGTATGACGTAGCGGAAATTGCGGCGAAGAGATCGGATGTGGATATTATTTATGGATTTGTGCATAATGAAGCAGAAAAAATTCCTTTTATGGATTATATAGGCGAGGGATTGGAACTGCAGGAGTTGAATTTCAAAGAGCGGCGAGAGCTGTACGCTCATCTTTTCGCTTTGCAGAGAGCAAAATGGTTCTCTACAAAAGAAGGGCATATAGGACGCGGGCCTTGGGCTCGAATTGTTCGGAGGATGTTGGCGTTGCGCCACCCTTTTCCCGCGGAACTTTTTATGGGTCAAGATATGATATGGAATTTAGTGCTACTTGAAGGAGATCCGAAGGTGGCGACGACGCGGCATGTGTGGTATTTAGTGATGGGGAATCTGAATTCCACGACGAGGGGTTATCGACCCGATTTGGTAGAGCGGCACAGAAAGCTATTGATGGTTTTGGCAAAGTACAATAGACCCGATACGGAGCAGGATTATTGCTATCGTATTTTGGAGTCGTTGTCGGATATGGGGAAGAGATATTATCTTTCTCCGCAAAATGTATTGTCATGGCGGGCAAAGGTCAGAGAATTTAATCAAGTGGTAGGGGAAGAGCCGTTTCGCGCAGTATTGCGGGGAGATATGAAGACATGTGGGATGAGATATGCATTGAAATTTATTTCATATAGAACAGGGTTTTTGCTGTATGCGTATAAGTTGAAAATGATATGGCAAAACATGATGAAACAGAGGAAACGAAGGAAAGGGAAACAAGAATGAGGCGTAAAATTGTTTTGATAAGGGATAGCTTGGCTTTGTGTAATGGCGGAATAAGAGTTTTTATTCATTTGGCGAATGCATTGGCCTCGGTTTATGATGTGTATATTGTTAATCGATATAGAAATCAGCCGATATTTCATTTGAATGATAAAATTTGTTCGGTATTTTATTTGAATGAAACGGAGCGGCGTGTCAGATACTCTCTATTTGATGATATGATTCATTTACGATCTTTTTTGAAAAAGCAAAAAATAGACATTTGTATATCGAGCGGAAGAAGCTTGGCTATAGTGGCTTCTTTGGCCTGTATCGGAATAAAGACAAAAGCGGTGATGAGTGAACAAGGCAGTGTGTATGGATTGGCTACAGGTAGAGTAAACAGAAGCTGGATTCATAATGGTATACTTGATTTTTGTTTACATCATTTGTTTGATGAGACGATTTTGTTAACGGAAGGAGAAATTCCTTTATATAAGAAGCGGTATCCGAGAGCGAAGCGTGTGGATGCGATATATAACTGCATTGATGATGATTTGCTGGCAGAGGCGCCTTTTTATGATATAAATGCCCGGAAAATCATAACTGTAGGTCGGATAGATTATTCTAAAGGATATGAATATTTGATTGAAGCGGCCAAGAAAGTTTTGGCAAGGCATTCTGATTGGCAATGGGATATTTACGGTGAGGGCGAAGCGGAGTATAAAAAAGAAATTGCTATGAAAATCCATGAGAGCGGATTGGACGGACGGCTTGTACTCAAGGGGAATAGCGATCATATTTATGATTTGTACAATGATTACGGTATCTATGTCATGACTTCTCGCTATGAAGGATTTGGAATGGTTTTGTTGGAAGCGAAGGTGAAGAAACTGCCGTTGGTTTCCTTTGATATTCAATCCGGCCCCTCGGATATTATCATGGATAAGGTGAATGGGTATCTGATCCCGCCTTTTGATGTGGATGCGATGGCGGAGAAGATCTGCTATCTTATCGAGCATCCGGAAGTACGGGAGGATTTTTCGGATCATGCATGGGATAATATCGATAAATTTCGGAAGGAAGCGGTGGTGTCGAAATGGGTGAAATTGATTGACGG
>CAVHDO010000074.1:0-7959 GCA_963634795.1 Oscillospiraceae bacterium | reverse complement strand
ATTTGTATTTCCTTATTCCTCTTCAGGATATTCCGCGTTCGTGTACACTTCCTGCACGTCGTCCATGTCCTCGAGCTCATCCGTGAGGCGCTGCATGACTTTGGCGGCGTCTCCG
This sequence comes from Oscillospiraceae bacterium, assembly GCA_963634795.1. Classification (GTDB taxonomy): domain Bacteria; phylum Bacillota; class Negativicutes; order Veillonellales; family Dialisteraceae; genus UBA1822. Next base: position 7,844 of record CAVHDO010000074.1, on the reverse strand, counting down.
GAAAGGGCGACGGTCGTATCCGGGACCATGCCGAGTTCACTGGCGGTGACGGCGATACCGGCTTGGTCAAGCGCGTCGGAGACGGTCATGAATTCATCGGGACCGGTCGTGATTTCGTAATTGTCGTCATTGACGGCGACATCTTCGGCGCCCGCATCGAGCGCGAGCATCATGACGGTATCTTCGTCGGCCGCATCTTTGGCGACGATGATGGATCCTTTTTTCTTGAACATCCAAGAAACGCAGCCCGTCGCGCCGAGGTTTCCGCCATGATGGGTGAATGCGTGACGAATGTCGGCCGCCATGCGGTTTCTGTTATCCGTGCTGGCTTCGACGATGATTGCCGTACCGGAGGGGCCGTAGCCTTCGTACGTGACCTCATCGAGCCCCGCGCCGCCTGCGCCGCCGACGCCCTTGGCAATGGCGCGCTGAATATTGTCTTTCGGGACGTTATTTTGGCGCGCTTTCATGAGGGCGAGCTTGAGGCGCATATTTCCTACGGGATCGCCGCCGCCCATACGAGCCGCGATGGTGATTTCTTTTGAAATTTTCGTGGTGATTTTCGCGCGGATGGCGTCCATTTTACCTTTCGTGCGCTTGATATTTTCCCACTTGGAATGTCCGGACATTTAATCCTCCTTCTTCTCCCACCACGCTTCTCCGAGCAGGCGATCGAGAATAATGGAAACGGCGCTCCTGACGCAAAGGTGGTTGTAGCTGCCGCATCCGTAAATGGGTTCCAATATGTAATCGAATTGTTTCATCATTTCTTTGGTCATGCCGTAGCCGGTGCCGAAAAGGAGTAGTACGGGATCGTCTCCTTCGGCGATTTTCCGCCGCATGGTCGCGTAGCTTACGGTATTCGGATAGACGCGCGCATCAGTGGTGACGATGAGTGGTTTCTTTCCCGTTTCCGTTTCGATTTGAGAAACGGCTTCCGAAAGGTCCGAGACGAGCATGGTCGATTCGAAAGCTTCGCGGCGATTCGCATTGTAACGGCTGCCGGCGCCCGTCTTCCAATGCTCCATGATGAGCGCGGCCATGTGCCGTTGGGATTCGACGGGATGAATGATGAAATACGAGGAAACGCCATAGGTCTTGGCGCTCCTGGCAATATCGTGGATATCGTAGTTGGTGAGCGCCGTGGTGATGACGTCCATGTGTTTGTTGTAAATGGGGTAATGAATAAGCCCCACATAGCATTTCGCCATAGCTGTCTCTTTTCGAAAATGAGAGAAATCGGCGCAGGAGGCACATAGAGATAAAGACGTCAGAGATCAGACATCAGACCTTAGCGGTGTCGCTTCGCGACGATTTTTTATTTACGCCTTACGGCGTCTCCTCAGCTGTTGCTCTACACTTTGACATCTGAGCATCTGACGCTCAATCCTGTCTGACGACCAAAGCCAAGCAGTCGTCTGATGTCTGACGTCTGATTGTCTGATGTCTCAATCCTGTCTGACAAAAAAGCCAAGCAGCCGTCTGATGTCTGACGTCTGATTGTCTGATGTCTCAATCTTGCCTGACAAAAAAGCCAAGCAGTCGTCTGATGTCTGACGTCTGATTATCTGACGTCTCCATCCTGCCTGACGCCCCAAGCCGAGCACGCAATCATTCGCTCTCTTCCAAAATCTCCGCGATAAGCTTTTTGTCCTCCGGGGTTGGGTGGAATTGTTTCATGAGATCCGGGCGCTCTTGCATCGTGCGGCGGAGGGATTCTTTTCTTCTCCAGCGCGCGATTTTGGCGTGATCGCCGGAGAGGAGAATTTCCGGGACGATCCAATCGCGATAGGTCGCCGGTTTCGTGTATTGCGGGCATTCCAAGAGCGGCTCGCTGAAAGAATCGGTCGCCGCGCTGGACGAATCGCCCAAGACGCCCGGCACCATGCGCGCCACGGCATCGATGACGACCATCGCGCCGAGTTCCCCGCCGGTCAGGACATAATCGCCGATGGAAATCAATTCGTCGGCCAAATGCTCTTCGACGCGATAATCGACGCCTTCGTAATGGCCGCAAATCAGCACGAGCCGGTCATACTCGCGATACAGTTCTTTCGCTTTTTCCTGCGTGAAAGGCGTGCCGGCCGGGGAAAGCAAAATCACGCGGCTCCGAGGCGTTTTTTCCGGAAGCACCGATTCACACGCCTCAAAGAGCGGGCCGCATTGCATGAGCATCCCCGCGCCGCCGCCGCAGAGCGTGTCATCGACATGGCCGTGACGATTGTGCGCAAAATCCCGCGGATTCGTGACACCGAGCTCCAAAAGCCCCGCCGCCCGCGCGCGCCCGATGATACTCTGCGCATAGAATGCTTCGATAAATTCCGGAAAGAGGGAAATGACATCGATTTTCATGCCGCCACCGTCAATCTTCCCACTCCAAAAGATGCACCGTCATCACCCGCGCCGCCAAATCGACGGAAAGAATGCAATCGGGAATCGCCGGGATGCAGATTTCCTTTCCGTCCTTTTTCGCGACATAGACGTCGTTCGCGCCCGTTTCGATGATTTCCGAAAGCGTGCCGACCTCCGTGTCGTCGTCCGCGACGATCGAAAGCCCGAGGAGCTCGAAATAATAATACTCCCCGGCGGGCAGGCGCGGAAATTCTTCTCGCGGAAGGAAACAGATCTTTCCGACGAGCGCTTCGGCGCCGTTTCTGTCGTCGCAGCCTTTGAAATGCACGCGATACACATTTTTGTGCGGCTTGGCCAAGACGATTTCATGCGGCACATCTCCCAAAAAGAGACGGCGCACCTTTTCCAAAATTTCCGGCCTCTCGACAGAAGGCAATACACGCAAATCACCCCGCACACCATGCGGGGCAACGATTTTGCCGACTTCGATGAAATTTTCAAAGTCTGTCTTATTCACGGAACGCGACGATCTTTCCGTCTTCCACCAGGATTTCCCCGCCGCGGATGTCATTGAGATCATCCCCGACGTGGACCGTCACGAGGCGATTGATCGGGCCGCGCGGAATCTCGGCGCCAATGACAAGAGCGCTCAGCTGCTCTTTATCGCTGAGAATTTTCTCCTTAGCTTCGAGATACTGCGCTTTCTGCGCTTCAATCTGCGCGCGAAGCTGAGCGACGCCGGCCATATTGATTTTGGCCTGCTCGGAGAGTTTCGCGTTTCCTTCAAATTCGAGCTGCGCCAAGTCATGCTCGATGGTATCGAGATTCTGCTGCATCTCGGCCAAAAGTCTGTTTTTCAGTGCTTCCGTCAGCTTCGATTTCAGCAAAACGGGCACAAGCAGGGTCATTTCTTCCATAGTAACCTTCCTTCAGGCGCGCGGCACATCACATAATGTCGACAGCGACTCTCCGGTCCTGTTTCAGAGCGCCTGCTTTCACGACAGCGCGAATCGCATTGGCGATCCGGCCTTGGCGACCGATGACTTTTCCGATGTCCTCCGGGGCGACCCGGACTTGGTAAATTTCCAGGTTCCCCTTCTGGACGACGGTCACCGTCACGGCCTCCGGATTTCTGACTAAGGATTTTACAATCCAACAAACGAGCTCCTCCATAGTCTGTCCCTCCGTTATTTCTTGGATTCGGCAAACTTGGCCAGGATGCCGTTTTTGCGAAGGATGGAACGAACGGTATCGGTCGGCTGTGCGCCTTTGTGCATCCAGCCGAGAATCTTTTCGTCATCCAACTTCACCGGGGCGTCCGCCTTGGTCGGATCATACCAGCCGACGGTGTCCACCGGAGCGCCGTTTCTCGCCGAACGTGCGTCGATGACGACGATGCGGTAGAACGGTGCCTTTTTTGCGCCCATGCGGGTCAAACGGATTTTAAGCATACTTTCACCTCCTTGAACTTCGATTGTTTTCAAAATTTGGGAAACCCGGGGAGTGAGAGTCCCCGAGGGATTTTACTGTTTTTCATTTTCTTCATCTGTTTCTTCATTTCCGTGAATTGCTTCATGAGGCGATTCACTTCCTGCACATGCGTGCCGGAGCCGGCGGCAATGCGTTTCCGACGACTGCCGTTTAAGATATCGGGATTGCGGCGCTCGGCGGCCGTCATGGATTGGATGATGGCCTCGATGTGCTTCATTTCCTTGCTGTCGAAATCGATGTCTTTCAGCTGCTCTTTGTATTTGCCCATCCCGGGAATCATCCCGAGAATATTTTGCATGGAACCCAGTTTCTTCACCTGACGCATCTGTTTCAGGAAATCATCGAGCGTGAACTCGCCTTTTTTCAATCTCTGGACGGCATCTTCCATGCTGTCTTGATCGAGAGTGCGCTGCGCCTGCTCAAAGAGAGATTGCAAATCGCCCAAGTCGAGAATGCGCCCGGCCATGCGATCCGGATAGAAATCTTCCAGGCCGCCGTCGAGCTTTTCGGAGGTGCCGATGAGCTTGATCGGTTTCCCCGTGACGCTCTTGATGGAAAGTGCCGCGCCGCCTCGGGCATCGCCGTCCATCTTCGTCAGAATCGTCCCGTCGATACCGAGATTTTCGTCGAAAGCCTTCGCCGTCGTCACCGCGTCCTGCCCCGTCATGGAGTCGAGCACGAGGAGAATTTCATGCGGCCGAACCGCGCCCTTGATATCGCGAAGCTCCTGCATCAATTTCTCGTCAATCGTGAGGCGCCCCGCCGTATCGATGATGAGAATGTCCTGATTGTACGTCTTCGCGCTTTGAATCGCTTCCTTTGCGATATGCACGGGATCCGTACTCTCCGGGATTTTGTAAACGGGGACGCCCGTCTGCTCGCCCAAGACTTCCAGCTGGGAAACGGCCGCCGGGCGGTACACGTCACACGCGACCAAGAGCGGCCGATGCCCCTTCTTTTTCAGCATGAGCGCGAGCTTCCCGGCCGTCGTCGTTTTCCCGGCGCCCTGCAAGCCCACCAACATCAGAATCGTCGTCCCGGAAGGGGAAATCGTAATTTTGCTCTGCGTCCCGCCGAGAAGCGCCGTCAATTCGTCGCGGACAATCTTGATCACCGTCTGATCCGGCTTGAGACTGCCAAAGACCTCCTCGCCGACCGCTTTCTCGCGGACCTGGGCAATGAAATCCTTGGCCACTTTGAAATTGACATCCGCTTCCAAGAGTGCCCGCCGCACTTCGCGAAGCGCCGCGTCGATATCGCTCTCGGAGAGTTTCCCCTTGCCGCGCAAATCTTTGAACGCGCTCTGGAGCTTATCGCCCAAACTTTCAAACGCCATGAATTTCACCCCTTCCCGAAGAAATATTGTTTTCTCTGCCGTCCTTTTCAGGACAAAATTCAGAGAATATCCATTGTTTCCAAAATTTTTCGCGCCTCGGCCCGAGAATTTTCCGGCACCAGCGCCAAGAGCGCCTCCGCCTCCCGCTTCCGAACGCTGCGAAGCGCCGCCAAATGAAGCGCCGCCTCATACGAGACAAGCTGCTCCTCGCCGCGCGCCATCGCATCATGCACGGCCTGCCGCGAAATCTGGAAACAATCCGCAATCTCGGCCAGCGTCAGATTTTCATTGTAATACAAATCCAGACACTCGCGCCGCCGCGCCGTCAAAAGCGCCCCGTAACAATCGAGCAGCTCACTTTTTTCGACAATCTTTTCCAGAGACATAGTATCACCAACGGAATGCATTATAAAGGAAACATTTTCTCTTGTCAAGAAAGAGGGCTTTACAGGAAACAGAGAGGCGTGGCTTGGCGTTTTTTTCTTTTGGCGGCGTTGGCGGTAAAAATTTTTCTGCTGACAGAGATGGGAGGCGGGGCTTTTAGCGTGCTTTCTTTTTGCGGCGTTTGCGGTGAGCGCTGTTGTAAGATAGAGATGAGAGGCATCGCTTGATTCTTGCTTGGCTTTTTCGGCAGGCAAGATTAAGACATCAGACGATCAGACGTCAGACGTCAGATGTCAGAGGGCGCGATTGTTTTTTTGCTCAGGCGCAAGATGGTCGGGAGCTGGGAACGCGTCTCATGGAGGGCAATTATTACGCGACAAAAAAGGGCAGACTCAAAATCTGCCCTTTCTCCATCTTCCTTTACAACAAAATCGGATAGCAATCATTTACTACTACCGCTGGTGGAGTCACTTTAGTCTTCTCCTGCGCCTCCGCCGCTACCATCGGGGCCGCCACCGGGGCCACCGCCGCTTTCGCTGCTGCCTTCGCCGCTACCGCTGTCGCCACTACCGCTGTCGCCGCTGCCGCTGTCGCCGCTGCCGCTGTCGCCGCTGCCGCTGTCGCCACTACCGCTGTCGCCGCTGCCGCTGTCGCCACTACCGCTGTCACCACTACCGCTGTCACCACTAGAGTCGCCGCTAGTGCCACCGCTGGAATCACCGCTACCACTGCCGCTACTGCTATCGCTACTACCGGCGCTATTGCTGTCGCTATTGCTTTCACCGCCGCCATCAGCGCCGCCGCTTAGGCGGAATTCTTCCCACGGCGTCATCGCCTGAATCGGAGACGAAACTGCTACCGATCCCAATGCCAAAATAATCGCCGCCGCCAATACGCTACTCTTTTTCATCGTTCTACTCCTCTCTTCCAAAACATATTCGTCAAGTGCCGAAGTCTCATCCGACAAAAATCATATCAGACTTCTATATTTATTCTACCCCCCCCCTATATCTTTTGTCAAGAGTTATTTGCTTTGTAAAGCCGTTTTCTACTATGAATTTTTTTATAACCCTTCATAGAAAATATCTATCCGTCTCCGTGCTCCATGAAAAAACTGCCCGCCGCCGAACTTTACTAATCACATGTCCCACAATTTTTTACAAATCAGATTGAACCCTCTTTGCACCGAAGGCCGATACCGCTCATACAAATACGCGCAAAGCAGCGACCCGCCAAGCCCTACCAGAAAATACACTGGGGAATACCCCTTGATCCCAAAATAAATAGTATGCATATACCTATCATAATCAAAACTGCGAAGCGGGAATATGCCATACTGTTTCAAAAACAGTAATCCCGTATTCAAGAGCCAAAAGAAAAACAAGTGAAGTGTCATAATGGAAAAGGTATGCTCTCCGATGAATCCCAGCAAAGAATCCCGTTTCACCTTGTCTTTCAAAAGTTCCGCTGCCTGCATATACAGATAAATCCCGCTCAGCGCCGCCACCAGCGGGAGCCAGATCGGATGGGCCAGTTTCATCCAAGCAATCACGGACGTAATATGTTTGCCGGTAAATCCCAAAAGAATCCCGTTCAAAATCACGAGACTCGCGATCCGATTCACGGAAAACGAGTCTTTCTTTTCTCCATACTCCCGATACAACAATCCCAATTCATAAAAAATTAAACAAAACAATGTCTTTTCCGCCGCCAGCATAAATTGCCCATAGGTCGGATACCATCGCAGATCCGCCATGATATACGACGCTACATAGCAAGCGAGCGATACGGCCAAAAGTAGAATAGGATTCTTTCTGCAGAGGCGATACAGGCACCAATATAAAAGTTGCACTTCCACCAAAGTACCTACAAACCAAGTCGCCATATTAAACTCAAATTGATGTCCATGCGTAAACGGCGCTATTAAAAGCGTCTCAAAAGAAAGCGGCTGTCCAAACCGAATCCATCCATAATGCAAGAGAACCGCACAAAGAATGCCAAATACAAAATTCCAAAACAGCAACGGCCAGACCAAATGCTTCGCTTTCGATTTCAAAAACGAAAGAAACGGCTGGTCATGAAAGAAATAACCAGAAATAAAAATAAACAGAGGCATATGAAAGGAATACACCGGAAACCAAGATAGAAAGCCAACCCCGCAATGACCGCCCACGACGGCCATGATCCCCAGCGCCTTCAAAATATTCATTTTGTTATTAAACGGCTTCTCTGCTCTCTGCTCTCTGCTCTCTGCTCTCTGCTCTCTGCTCTCTGCTCTCTG
>CAVHDO010000073.1:0-8318 GCA_963634795.1 Oscillospiraceae bacterium | reverse complement strand
ATCACTGTTATACATAAAATCCTCCTGTTTTCTAACTGATGCAGTGTGACGGCCGCATCATCATTAGATACAGGAGGCTTTTATTTTAAACCTTTAAAGATTCATAGCTAAAACTATTCGGAACCCTCGGTCTAACCGGGGGTTTTCTAATACTAAAAAATCTCATCACATTTCGGAGCCGCAACGATAAGTACAGTGCACAGTACACAGGGTGGCGTGCTCGGCTTTTTTCGTCAGGCGGGATGGAGACGTCTCTGCCTCTGTGAAACGCCCAAAGCTCATCATCGCCAACTGCTCGTAGCTCCCGGCTCATGGCTTCCGGCTCCCGGCTCACTGCTCTTTTTCCCGTTTCTGTGCTTCGCAGAGGCTCCAGTATTTTCCTTTCTTCGCCAAAAGACTTTCGTGATTGCCGTCTTCGATGATTTCTCCTTGATCGAGGACGATGATGCGGTCGGCGTTTCGGACGGTGGAGAGGCGGTGGGCTACGAGGAGGGTGGTGCGGTTGTGGGCTACGGTTTCCAGTGTCTTTCTCACTTGTTCTTCCGTTTCTGTGTCGAGCGCCGAAGTGGCTTCGTCCAAAATCACGACGGTCGGATTTTTTAGGATGACGCGCGCGATGGCGATGCGTTGCTTTTGGCCGCCGGAGAGTTTCACGCCGCGCTCGCCCACGGGGGTCGCAAAGCCTTGCGGGAGGGCTTCGATGAATGTTTCCGCCGCTGCCATTTTCGCCGCTTTGCGGATGTCTTCGTCCGTCGCGCCTTCTTTGCCGTAACCGATGTTGTCCGCGACGGAATCGGAAAAAAGAAAGACGTCCTGCTGCACGAGTCCGATGTGGCGGCGCAAATCGTCCTGCGGCATATCGCGCAAATCCGTGCCGTCGATGGAAATATGGCCGCTCGTGGGATCGTAGAAACGGAGCAGCAAGGAAATGAGCGTCGATTTTCCCGCGCCCGTCTCGCCGACGAAGGCGGTGGTCTTGCCCGCTTCGATGGTCAAATTCAAATGTTTCAAAATCGGCCGCGCCGCATCGTAGCCAAAGGACACATCCTCGAAAACAATTTCTCCTCGCGAAATCGCCGCCGGCACCGCATTCGGAGCGTCCATGACGGAGGGTTTCGTTTCCATGACTTCCGCGAAACGACGGAATCCCGCCATGCCGCGCTGATAGGCTTCCGTCAGGAGTGTCAGTCGGAAGACCGGTTTCATGAAAATATTGACGTACAGAAGAAACGCGATGAAATCGGAGAATGCGAGGTCCCCCGCCGCAATCATGCCGCCTCCGACGAGGAGCACGGCGACGTCAATGATATTCGTGAAAAAATTCATCCCGGAGGAGAAGAGCGCGACGAGACGCGAGGATTCGGTGCGCGTGGCGCGGAGATCGTCGCTTTTTTTCTCGAAGCGGCAAAGTTCGTACGCTTCGCGGGCGAAGGCTTTCGTGAGGCGGATGCCGGAGAGACTTTCTTCGGCACCGGCGGAAAGCTCGCCTAATTTCGCCCGGTTTCTGCGGAACGCTTTCTTCATTTTCCGATTCGTGTCGACGGTTTGGATGGATTTCAAAATAAGAAGGGTGCCGATGAGGAGCGCGAGCGGCCAATTGAGATACAACATGACGGTGAGCGTGCCGAGCATGGTGACGGCGCAAATGAGGACGTCATTCGGCCCGCGGAAGGAGAGCTCGCTGATTTCGGAAATATCGCTGGTGATGCGCGACAGGAGCTGCCCGGTCTTTTCGTTGTCGAAATAGGAAAAGGAAAGGCCCTCGATGTGCTCGAAAATGTCGCGCCGCATATCGTGCTCGATTCCGGCGCTCATGACGTGGCCGAAGTAGGAAATCGCATATTGCAAGGAAAAATTCATCGTATAGAGCACGACCAGCACGCCGGCGCCGATCCAAAGCGCTTCCAAATCGCCGGCGGGCAGCACGCGATTGATCAGCTCGCGCACGACGATAGGAAACAACAGATCCAGCCCGGCGGTCAGAAATGTCCCGACAATCACGCCGATGAGAATGATGCGGTAAGGGCGGTAGTAAGGAAGAAAGCGGGAAATCATGAATGTAGGTCCTTTCGGGGAAAATCAGTTCGGGGCGCACGTGGGGAAAAAGTGCACAGTGCACAGTACACAGTGCACAGGTTGGCGTGCTTGGCTTTTTTGTCAGGCAGGATTGAGACGTCAGAGATCAGACATCAGACGTCAGATTTTAGCGGTGTCGCTTCGCGACGATTTTTTTATAAAGACCGTCGCCGAAGGCGACTCCTCTTTAAGCTCCCGGCTCCGGGCTCTCCGCGCCAAGCTCTTCAGCGCATTTGATGATTCACCACGAATTTTTTTCTTGCGCCTGAAAAGAAAAATCAAGCAAGCATCTGATGTCTGACGTCTGAATGTCTGCCGTCTCTGCCTCTATGAGAAGCGAAAACTAAGCTGTAACTGTGTCACGCTTTTGTCTGATGCCTGACGTCTGATCGTCTGACGTCTTGAGCATTATGAGAAGCGAAAGCTAAGCTGTAACTGTGTCACGCTTTTGTCTGATGTCTGACGTCTGATCGTCTGACGTCTCTGCCTCTATGAGAAGCGAAAGCTAAGTTGCAACAGTGTCACGCTTTTGTCTGATGCCTGACGTCTGACCGTCTGATTTCTTGAACACTATGAGAAGCGAAAGCTAAGCTGCAGCAGTGTCACGCTTTTGTCTGATGTCTGACGTCTGACCGTCTGATGTCTCAATCCTGCATGTCAGAAAAGCGTAGCAAAAATATGCCTCTCTTCTTATTCCACATCCCATATATGCAGCCGATAGGCGCCGATGAGATTGCCTTCGGGGGTGACGGCGGGGAGCTCGGTGGCCGCGACCGTTTTGCCGTCCGCCGAGACTGCTACGTTTTGGACGGGGCCTTGGGTGTGCTTGGAGAGGAGGAGCTTGCCCGTTTTCATATCCAGTACCTGCGCGCCGTGGACGCTGTAGTCGTGGGTGCGCACGTTTCTGCCGACGGCGAGCGCGATGACATCGGCCGCGAAAGCCGTTTCCTCGATTTCGCCCGCGGCTTGGTATTTCCATTTGAATGTGCCGTCATCGGCGAAGACGAAAATCGTGTTGCTCGACGGATGGAGGACCGGGGCGGGCATTTGCCAATTTTCGCGCGCAAAAGTATTGATTGTGCCGAAGAGCATATCCCCCGTCGGCAGGACGTAGGCGTCGCGGCCGGACGCATTGACGGAAATCCCGGCGCCTTCTTGAATGCCGGAAAATTCGCGCTGCCAGAGAAGTTTCCCGTCGCGATTGAAAACGAAACCGCGGCCGTCGGAGGCCGTCATGACGAAGACTTTCCCGTCGGGCGAAAAATTCGGCCCGTTTCGGAAGACGGCGACTTCAAATTTTTCACGGACGGGCACGGTCACCGCCGCGACTTCCTCGCCGCTTTCCGCGTCCAAAATATATGCGTGCTTGGCGTAATGGAGCTTGCCGATATTTTCGTAATTCGACGTCCCGAAGGCGACGCGTCCGCCCGCCGCGCTGTCCCACGTCACCCACGCGTCCATATTTTCTTCTTTCGGATAGCGCCAAAGCTCGCGCCCATCCGGCGAGAAAGCGACGATGCGGCTGATGTAGGCGCGTTTCTGATTGGACGTGACGGAGTAGCGATAAAAAGCGGCGTACACGTTTCCTGTCTCATCGACGGCGATGTGCACGGGCGCGGGCGCGGAACGGAGTGCCGGTTCGCTGCCGATGACGTCGACGCCGGCAAATTTCCACAAAATATCGCCCGTTTTCGTGCTGACGGCATAGAGGAAACCGTCCGGACTTTTTTCGCCGACGTAGGCCGTCTTGCCGTCCGGCGAGATTTCGAGCGCCTCGATTTCGCCCGTGCCGACGGAATGCGACCAGAGCTCGCGGCCGTTCCGTTTCACGTGCAAAATTTCGCCGCGGTCGGTGCCGACGATCCAGCTGTCTTCGCCCGGCACATAGCGCACGACGCCGCTCGGAAATCCCATGCGGTCGTAATTCGAGCCGGCCAAATCTCCCAAAGAGACGACGATGCCGTCCTCATCCGCCGTTTCCTGAAATATTTGCCACGGCGTGCGGCTCCCGGTCAGCCAAAAAAGCGCCAGCCACGAGAGGCCGAAGAGGAGAAAGACGAGAAATTTCTTGTACTGTTTCATAGATACAGTTTCGTCCAATCATACAATGTGCGGAATGCACCGATATAGAGGCCTTCGCCGGCCAGCGAATAGAGAATTTTCCCCGCCCCGGCCAGAAGGACGAGCAGGAAAAAGAGGAAACAGGCGGCTTTTTCGCGCAGATTCCAGGGGCTCACGGTCTGTTTCCCGGCGAGAAACAATCCGCGCGAGACGACGGAGAGGGCCAGCGTCTGGGAGCGGCGGAGGCAACGCGTCAAAAGCGGCTTGATCATATAAGGCAGGTAGCGAATGCCGGCGCGGCGCCCGCCGTTTTTCCCGCTCCGGAGGCGCAGCGCCACGAGGACTTCGCCCGCTTCGGCGGCGAGCACGGGAAAGAAACGGATGGCCGTCACGAGCATGAAGGCGGCCTGCGGTGACAATCGCCACGACGTGAGGCCGCGCAAGAGTTCCCGCGGGTCGCTCGTCCAGCAGAGAAGGAGCCCCATGGAAAGGAGCGCGGCGGAGCGCATTCCCTGCACGGCGCCGTAAATGATCCCTTCGCGATAAATATAGAGTCCGTCCGTCAAAGGTCCCAGCACGGGAAACGCGGGCGGGATGAGCGTGACGAGCGGCGTCCGCGGATATTGCGCGAAGAATAGCGCTTGGCTCGCGACGGAGCCCCAGAGCGCGAGGAGCATGAAGAGGCAGAGCGCGCGCCATTTGTACGAGGGCGTCCCGGCCAAAATATGAAGGCCGATGGATACGGAAAAGAGCACAAAGAGCGTGCGCGGATTGTCCGCCAAAATCATGAGAATGGCAAAAAGGAAGAGCACGCAAAGTTTCGTCCGCCCGTCGAGCCGCGCGATGAAAGAATCGCCGCTCGCGCCTTCCCAGAGCTGTCTAAATGACATAGCGCATCACCTCCTCCATGGTCACGCAGGGCGGAAGGCCCAAAATTTCCGAAAGCCGCAGCATAGGCGGCACGGTGAGACCTCCCTTTTCCAAAAGATGTCTGTCGGACAAAATGTCGTGCGGCGTGCCGAAGGCGAGCAGTTTCCCTTCGGACAAAAGCAAGACGGCGTCGGCGATGTCGGCCGCCATTTCCGTATCGTGCGTGATGAAAAGCACGGTCCTCCCCTCGCCCGCCGCCAGCTGCAAGAGCCGCTTGAGCTCGGAGAGGCTGTCCTGGTCCTGCCCCGTCGTCGGCTCGTCCAGAAGAAACAGGCTGTGATCGCGCCTGGCCAAAATCGCGCCGAAGACGCAACGGAGCCGCTGCCCCTTGGAAAGCGACGGCGGAAAATCATTCTTGTAATGGCGAAGGCGTAGCGTCCTGAGCAGAGAATCCAGCTCGTCTTCCGATATTTCGTCGTTCTTCCAGGAAATTTCCTCCGCGACGGTATCGGTCAAAAGCATCAAATCCGCTTCCTGCCGCATATAGCCCGCTTGCGAAAGCGCCTCGCCCATCGGGACGCCGCCTAAAGAAATCCGCCCCGCGCTCGGCGTTTCCAATCCGGCCAGCAAATTCATCAGCGTGGATTTTCCCGCGCCGTTTTCGCCCATGATGGCGTAGAGCCCGCCCTTCCCCAGCGTGAACGACAGGCCGTGGAGCGTTTCCTCCTTCGCGCCCAGATAGGTGTAATGCACGTCCTCGCAGACAAGAAACGGCGCGCGCGATTCTTTCGATGCGGGCGGCGCTTCCTGTGCTTTGTCTTTGGAAAGACGTCCCGAGGCGCGAATGGCCTCCGCCGTTTTTTCGATATCGGACGACAGGACCGGGAGCGAGAGCCGACGCGACAAACGCACCGTCTGCGGCTCGCGAAGCCCGTACGCGGACGAATCGCCCACCGCCTCCCACGCACCCTCCGTCGGCCCGTCATAGACGAATCGCCCTTCGTGCATCAGCGCCAAGCGAGGAAACGTTTCCGCCAATTCATTCACGCGATGCTCGGCGACCAGAATCGTCATGCCGTCCTCTTCGTGCAAGCGCCGCAGAAGCGCCAGAAATTCCTTCACACCCTGCGGATTCATCTGCGAGACCGGCTCATCCAAAATGAGAAGCCGCGGATGCGTGACGAGGACGGACGCCAGAGCCAGGCGCTGCCGCTGCCCGCCGGAAAGCGCGTGAATGCTCCGTTTCTCAAAACCGGAGAGACCCGTCTTTTCCAAAGCCAGCGTGACTTCTTGCGCGATTTTCTCCGGCGCTTCGCCGCGATTTTCCAGCGCAAAACCCACTTCGTCTTCGACCGTCATCGCAAAAAGCTGATCGTCCGGCGTCTGGTACACCGCGCCGACCAAGAGCCCGATGTCCTCCGGCGTCATCGAAAGCGCGTCGCGCCCGTCCAGCAAAATTTCACCATTCGTTTCCGAGCCGTCCCCCAAAAGACCCGTGATCGCCTTGATGAGCGTCGATTTCCCGCAGCCGCTCTTCCCCGCCAAGAGCACCATGTCCCCTTCCGCCAAAGACAGCGACAGCGAAGCGAGCGTTTCCTTCTTCCGCGTCCGATAGCGGCAGGAAAAATTTTTGATTTCCAGCATCATTGGCTCATCACCCCCGACAATTTCTTTCCGAGCTTCATCCCGAGCCACGCGCCCATGCTGCTGTACACGAGCCCATTCACGATGACGAAGAGGCCGATAAACCAATCCGCATAATACAGCCGATAGAAGAACATCAGCTGCTCCAAATTGAGAAACGTGATCGCCATGTCCGCCGTCCCGACCAGGAGCGCGATCCCGAGCGCCTTCGACGTCGAAATTTCCTTCATTCGATAGAAACCGGACAGGTAGAGCACCGTTTCCAAAATCCCGATGTACACCGCGTAATTCAGCGCAGAAACCGGAGTGAAACGGCCAAAGAGAATCCCGGCCAGCAGCCATTTCATCAGGAAGAAGAGCGCCGCGACGCCCGGCCGCCGAAAGAGCGTGAGCAGCGCAAAGAGAAGCAAATATTGCAGCACGCCGGACAAAAGTCCCGTCACGAGGCTGGAAAACGGTCCCAGAAATACGTGCAGGAAATCGCCCAGAAGCGTCACGGGCAGCACGACACTGCCGAAAGCCAGCGACGCAAAGAGCGCGACCGCGATGTCTCCGCCCGCCCCGAGCGTCTTAATCCGGCGACACAGTTTCCCCGAAAAGAGCAAAATGCCCACCGCGCAAAGCGTCGCAAAAGACAGCGCGAAAAGCCCGACATTTCGTTTCTTCACCACCGAAAGCGGCGACTCATTCGTGCGCGAGCTCGTCTCGTCCCACACCGTCGTCCGCAGGCTGTAATTGCCCTCCTCGATTTGGAACGGATCGACGTAGAGCGGCAGCACGATGCCCTGCACGATATTTCCGTCCATCGAAATCACCGCCTCCGTCGCGCCCTCCGCGGCCACCGCCATGCCCGAATGCCCGGCCGGCGTCACCAGCCCCGGCAGCGCTTTCCCCGTCTCGCGGTCAATCAGCTCGGCACGGAAACGCAAGCTCCGCACATCTTTCTTCGGATTGCGCAACTCGATCAAGACATGCGTCGCCGGCTCCGACAGCGTCTCGCTCCAATCCACCGCGCCGCCGCCCGTCAGCCGATGACGAATATTTTCCAGCTCGACATCGCGCACGTACAGCGTATTCTGCTCCGCGCCGCTCTGCCGCGTCCCGTCGGCCGACACCGGCGTCTGCACGCTCTGAATGTACCAACCGAGCGATTTCTTCTTTTTGCCCGCCTTCTTCGACTCCTTGCCGCCTTCCGCCGGTGCGACGGCAAAAGAAATCTCCCGCGTCTCCGAAAGCCCCGCGCCCGAGAGCGTCACCTTCGCCGTGTGCGTCCCGACCGCCGCCTCCTCCGACGCCGCGACGGAAAGCACCGCCATCCTTTCACCGAAATCCGCCGGAAGCGACAGCACCGTCCGCGCCTTCCGCCCCTCCGCCGTCCAGCCGCCCGACGCCTCCGCCGAAAATCCCTCCGGCAGCTCCACCGCGACGTGCAGACTCTCCTCCTGCGGCACATTCGCGTGCTCGGCCGCCACATACAAAAATTGCGTGGAACCCTGCGGCACCTTCGCCTCCTTGGCCGCCAGCGAATACGGAAACACGACCTCCACCGTCGTTTCCGCCCGCGCGATCCCCAAAGGGAGCAGCAAGAGCAAGCCCCACGCCAAAAATTTCCGGAACATCCCTTTTCTCCGTTCATTTTCTACTAATAGGAAATATATTATAAGAAA
>CAVHDO010000072.1:0-8355 GCA_963634795.1 Oscillospiraceae bacterium | reverse complement strand
ACATCCGATGGTCAGACGTCAGACGAAAGCGGTATCGCCTTCGGCGATGATTTTTGTAAAAAATCGCGCGGAGCGCGCACAAATTAAGCCCTCCTTATTGGAAGAGGGTGGCCGAAGGCCGGGTGATGGGACGCCGAAGGCGCATATAAAAATGTCGCGAAGCGACACCTATAAAGTCTGACGTCTGATGTCTGACTATCTGACGTCTCAATCCTGCCTGCCAAAACAGCCAAGTAGCGAATAAGTTTTGTCTGATAGCTAATAGCTAACAACTATCTCGGGTATTGCGTCCAAAGCACAGCAATCATCTGACGTCTGACGTCTGACCGTCTGATGTCTCAATCCTGCCTGACACAAAAACTAACCACAATATAAAAGACACAAAAAGAATTGTCAAGTCTTCCTGACAATCAGCCGAAATTTCCGGAGACGTATCTTTGCGTGCGCTCCTGTCTCGGGCGTTCAAAAATTTCTTCCGTCGTGCCGTACTCCACCATTTCTCCCAGGTAGAAGAAGGCCGTGTTGTCCGCGATGCGGCGGGCTTGCTGCATATTGTGCGTAACCATGATGACCGTGTAGGTTTTCTTGAGTTCGAGCGCGAGTTCTTCGATCCTTGCCGTGGAAATGGGATCGAGAGCCGAGGTGGCTTCGTCCATCAGGAGAACTTCGGGACGGGTCGCGAGGGCTCGGGCGATGCAGAGGCGTTGCTGCTGGCCGCCGGAAATGCCGAGCGCGGATTTCTTCAGGCGATCCTTCACTTCGTCCCAAAGCGCCGCGCGGCGGAGGCTTTCTTCCACGATTTCATCGAGCTCCGCTTTCTTCGTGATGCCTTGGAGGCGCGGACCGTAGGCGACATTGTCGTAAATACTTTTCGGAAACGGATTCGGCTGCTGAAAAACCATACCGACGGTGCGGCGAAGCGCGATGGGATCGATGTCTTTGTACACATCGACGCCGGAAAGAAGAATTTCTCCCGTCACGCGGCAGCTGGCAATCAAATCGTTCATGCGATTCAGCGAGCGAAGAAACGTGGATTTCCCGCAGCCGGACGGGCCGATGAGCGCCGTAATCCGGTTTCTTTCGATATTCAAGGAAACTTTTTTCAGAGCCTGATATTCGCCGTAGAAAAGGTCGACGTCGCGGCAGGAAAAACTGATGTTGGAATAAATGGCCGCATCGCCCGCCAAGGCCGTGTTTCCGATGCTGATTTCGTGTATCATGCTCGTTCTCCTTCGGATTTTTTCGTGAAATAATGAGACAAATATCTGGCGCCGGCCGAGAAGACGAGCACCATCACCATCAAAATCGCCGAAGCCGCCGCGGCGATGTCGGAGGCGCTCCCCACGCCTTCCGTGCGTGCGGCCCAGACGGCGAGCGAGAGCGTTTCCCCCGGACGAAACGGATTGAGCGGGCAGACGGGCGAAGCGAGATTCCAGACTTGCCAATTGATGTCCGTGCTCATGCCGGTCGTGTAGAGAAGCGCCGCTGCCTCCCCGAATCCGCGCCCCGCCGCCAAAATGACGCCGGTCATAATGGGCGACACGGCCGCCGGAAGCAGCACGCGGCAGACCGTTTCCCAATGCGTCGCGCCCAACGCCAGACTCCCTTCCCGCCAGCCCGCGGGCAACGCACGAAACGCGTCGACGGTCGTCGCGGTGATGAGCGGTAACGACAAAATGGAAATCGCGAGCGCCCCGGCGAAAAGATTCCACTGCGCGCCGACTAAAATAATGAAAACCAAGTAGCCGAAGAGGCCGACGACGATGGACGGCAGCGAAGACAGCGTCTCAATCGCAATCCGGAGCGTCTCAATCGTGCGGCCGGGCGGCGCGTATTCGGCCATGTAAATCCCGGCGCAGACGCCGATGGGGACGGAAATCAAAAGGGAGAGCACGACGATGTAAATCGTATTGAAAAATTGATTTCCAATCCCCGTATCCGAAAACGAAAAAATTTCCGGCCGAAAGGCGCGGACTCCGCCCCACAGGACGTAGGCGGTAAAGGAAACGAGGAGCAGCACCATAAGGGCGGCCGTCAGATAAAACGCCGCCGTCGCCGCCCGATCCGCCGCCCGCGCCCGCGCAATCCCTCGCTGTTTTGCTTGATTAATCATGAAATACCTCTCATCTCGTCTTTTTCTTTTTAGCGCGAAGCGACACCACTCGCAAACGAGCGAAGCGATGTTTGCCCGACTCTATGTGAGAACAAAAATACTCCGGCACAAAAGTTTCCAAAGCTAAGCAACGCGAAGGAGACCCGCCTGTGCAAAATTCGCCGGCTCCGCGCCGCTATGTCCGAAGAAACACAGCGCCGATGGGGCGCCGACGCGTCTCGCAGCCTTAAGTGGCAAGAATGCATCTTGAAGTAAAAGTTCCGTGAACAGGTGACGTTAGCATTTAAGGCTGAGCGGCGGCGCCCCATGAGGCAAGGCGAATTTTGCCCTGGCGGCAGCTTCTTTCTCTTGCTTCGTTCTCTTTCTTCCCTGGGGAAGAAAGAGAACGAAGAAACCGCAAGGGGTTCCGTGCGAAAAAAACCGAAAATGATTTCACACCGAAAGGTGAGAAAAACTAAAATTCCCACATAGAGTCGCCATCATCCGGCGCTTCGCGCCACTGGCAACCGTCCACCGGAAGGTTGCCTCCAGAAGAGGGCTAAGCGGAAAGCGTTATCGCGCCAAGTTTTATAAATTTTCGCCGAAGGCGAAACCTTCATTCCTTCCGATCCCCCAACCCATGAATAATAAGAATAAAAAGAAGAGAAATCCCAAAAAGCAATAGCGCCATCGTCCAGAGGGCCGCGTTGTATTCTCCCCCATCCATCGCACCGCCCATATCCGAAGCAATCGCCGCGGTGAGATTATTTGTCGGCGAGAGCAAACTTTCCGGAAACGCGCGCATTTTCCCGATCACCATGGACACGGCGAGCGCTTCGCCGAAAGCCCGGGACAATCCCAGAACAATCGCCGTCAAAATTCCCGTCCACGCCGCCGGGACCAGCACGCGATAAATCATTTGCCAGCGCGTCGAGCCAAGCCCGTACGCCCCTTCGATGATTTTCCCGTTCACACTGCGAAGCGCATCCGCCGTGACGGAAGTGATTGTCGGGTAAATCATCACCGCAAGAACGATGCCGGCCGCCAGCACCGATTGCCCGTGCGGGACATGAAACAAATCCCGAATGAGCGGCACCAAGACGACGAGCCCGACCCAGCCGTAAACGACGGACGGAATCCCGACGAAAATTTCCACCGCCGGTCGAATGTATCGTTCACCCCAAGTCGGCGAAATCTGCGTCATGAAAATCGCCGTCGAAATGGCAAACGGCACCGCGATCACCAGCGAAAGCAGGCAAGTCAAAATCGATCCCGTGATAAAAATCAGCGCCCCGACCGATCCCCCGCCGACCTCCGTATCCGAAGGCGCCCATTTCGCCGAAAAGAGAAATTCGGAAACCGGATGCGAAAAGATGGTAAATGTCTCCATGCCTTTCGCCAAGAGGAAACAGCCAATCGCCAGCACCAAGAGCACCAAAGCCACCGCCGAAACCGTCACCAACCCCCGCCCAAGATATTCCCGTTTCCACAAAGAACCCGTTTTCGTATCGTCCATACAAAATCCTTTGAAATAATGAAAAGGCTTGATAGTGTCGGTAAAAACTTTTACTTCCTTTCTCGTTCTTACTTTTACATCGAAGCTTGATGAGGCTTGATGGTGGAGGCGAAAGCTTTTACTTCCGTTCCCATTCTTACCTTTAGCCAATGCTTGATGAGGCTTGAAGATGGATGCTAAAACTTTTACTTCCATTCCCTATTCTTGCCTTTAGCCATGGCTTGATGAGGCTTGATAATGGAGCTGAAAGCTTTTACCCCCATTCCCTATTTTCACCTTTAGCAAAAGCTTGATGAGGCTTGATGATGGAGGCGAAAGCTTTTACTTCCATTCCCATTCTTACTTTTGCGTCAAGACACCAAACGCCAAGAAAGCACCAAGCCTTTTCAAGCCTTTTAAGCCTTTTAAGCCTTTCAAGCCTTTCAAGCCTTTCAAGCCTTCACAACTCTCTTACCGCACCACCGTCATCTTCGACGTGACACCGTAGCCTTGTTTCTCCACATCCTTGCCGTACGCATCCGAGAGAATGAAATCGAGGAACGCTTTCACGGCGCCCGTCGCTTCGCCCTTCGTGTACATATGTTCATAGCCCCAGACCGGATACGTGCCGTTGTACGTATTTTCCAAAGTCGGCGCGACACCGTCGATGGCGACCGCCGCGATGCTATCGTTGCCGAGGAGATACGGAAGCGCCACATAGCCGATCGCGCCCTTCGTCTGCGCGATATTTTGAATCAGCGTGCCGCTGTCGTCCGTTTCCAGCGATTTATTCGAAGCTTCCTCCTTGCCGTCCAGCGCGAACTTCGTGAAAAGCGCGCGCGTGCCGGACGTCGACGGACGCGTCACGAGAACAATCGCTTCATCCGGACCGCCGACGTCTTTCCAATTCGTGACCTCTGCCGTGAAAATTTTCTGCAAATCCGCTTTCGTGAGCGATTTCACCGCCGCGCCGATGTCTTTGTTCACGACCGGCGCCATCGTGACGATGCACACCTTGTGATCGACGAGATCCTTCGCCTTCTCCGCCGGCAATTTCTCTTCCGCCGCCACATCGCTCATCCCGATGTCGACCGAACCCTCCGCGACCTGTTTCAAACCCGTACCGGAGCCGCCCGCCGACAGCGTCATGGACACTTCCGGATTCGCCGCCTTGAACTTCGCGGACGCATCCTTCGCGAAAGGAAGAAGCGCCGAAGAGCCGGAAGCGACGACCTTCCCCGTCACCTTCGCCGCGCCCTTCTCCGCACTCTTCTCCGCGTCCCCGCCGCAACCGGAAAGCCCGAGAACCGCCGCTGCCGCCAAACCGACCAAAGCCCATTTCTTCAAATTCATGATTTCCTCCTTAGGAAACGCAGGGCACCCGCCCTTTTTCAAAACCCATTTTCTTGGACGTTACCAATATACAGGGTCTGTGTAAAAGACAAAGAGAGGAAACCGTATTTTTTTCGTCTAAATTGTAAAGGCTCGGTAAAATGAGCGACAAAAAAGGAAACCTCGGCCATGAGATTTCCTTTAAGATGAAAATTGAGGGAAAGTACACAGTGCACAGTACACAGGTTGATATGCTCGGCTTTTTTGTCAGGCACGAAATAGTTATTAGCTTTTAGCTATTAGACGAGCTTTATTGCTGCTTGGCTTAATTCTCAGACAAGATTGAGATATCAGACTGTCAGACGTCTTAATCCTATCTGCCGCAAAAAAAGAAGCATTCGCCATGCCCCTCTTCTCCGTCAACGTGCAGAAGCGCCCGTTTCCTTGAACCAGCTTTCAACTATCGCCAATTTCTGATCAACCGCGCCAGCTATGAATTCAATAAGCAACTCCATTTTCTGTAAATAGAACGCCGTCGCTTTCTTTTGTTTCATTTCTCCTTCAATACGGCCTTCTTTGCGGCCTTCCTTACAACCTTCTTTACGGCCTCGCTCAATGCCTTGCGCTATGCAATCGTCGCGAATTTCTTCCAATATTCTACACATGATTTTCACTCCTCTCTCTTCTCTCTTCTTCTTTGTAATATCTGCCTTCATCTGCCAATTCTTTGTAATACATTTCGTCGGGATCGGTGCAATAGAGATCGTGCATACGTTTCCCCAATTCCATCTCATCTTAGATTTTGGAGTTGACGTAAATAATGTGAACGCCGTCTTGAAATTCTTTTCCCCGTTTCTTCTATCACTGTCGCTTAAATTTTCAATGTATATGGCGCTATCAAAAATTCAGTTTCTTTTTCGCAAGGTATCTTGCAATGCAAAGTACTTTGTGATATACTGCTTTCATCAAAACGAAAAGAGAACAAGTTTCTCCCGTTTCTTCCGAAAGAAAGGAAGGTGAGCCATGAATGTCCAATTAAAAAAAGGCGTCATGGAGATCGTGGTCCTCTCCATGTTGCGTCGAAAAAATTATTACGGCTACGAGCTCGTGACGGATATTTCCAAATACATCGAAATGTCCGAGGGGACGATTTATCCGCTTTTGAATCGTTTCAAAAAGGATGGGCTCGTGGAGACGTATCTGGAGGAATCGCACAACGGGCCGCCGCGAAAGTATTACAAAATCACCGAAAGCGGGCAGACGGAGTACACGGAATCTGTCCGTGAATGGAAACTTTTCAATGAAGCCGTGACAAAATTGTTGAATGAAGGAGGCGCCGACCATGACTGAGACCGAATATTTGGATCTGCTCCGTTACTATTTCCGCCGGGTGGACGACAAGCGCGTGGAGGAAATCTTGGCGGATTACGAAGCTCATTTTGCCGAAGGCGCCCAGCGCGGCCTTTCGGAAGAGGAAATTTCGCGGGAACTCGGCAGTCCGCACGATGTATACGAAACGTATATTCACGAAGGCATTGTGGAGGAAATGTCCGAGGAAACCGGGCAAGACGCTCCGAAAAGCAACGCGGAAAAATGGGGCGCGGCGGCGGGAAAATTGGCGGAAGGGGCGGACATCGCCGCTGCCAAAGCGCAAAAGACGTGGAACGCCGTCAAGGGCGAGCTCCCGGAAACAGCAGCCGGCGCCTCTTCATTGCTTTTGAAAATTCTCATGGTCGCGACGTTCGCACTGGGATTTCTGATTTTGGTCGTGACGGCGCTCGTCCTGTATCTCATTTCCGGCACGTTTCCTGCCATCGGCGGATTGCTCCCGCTGCCGTCGCTCTCTCCCGTGACGTTGGCCGGCGTGGGCGGCACGGGACTCTTCGCCGGATTGGCTCTTTTCTTCACGGGAGTGGAAATCAAAAATCGGACGCATCACGAAGAGCCCGCATCGGCGGAGAAAGGAGTGTGACACTATGAAACGGATTATTTTTTGCATCGCTCTCTCCGTCATTTCCTTGGCGGTTGCCATCGGTTCTTTCCTGACAAATGACGTTGTTTCTTACAAAAACTGGATTCGGGACAACGCACCGAAAGCCGCTGATTCCTTCGACAAGCACATGCGCCGCGCTCCGGATGAAAAACACCCGCCGCGGCCGGAGAAGAAACACGAAGAGCATAAAGCAGAAATGAAACAACCGCCGCGCCCACCAACAGAAGCACCGCGACCAGAAGCTCCCAAAATGAACCATGAGCAATAAGCGACATGGGCGATCGAGATGTCAGACATCAGACGGTCAGACGTCAGATTTTTCTTGGCTTTTTTTGTCAGGCGCAAAATAGCCGGGAGCTGTGAGCCTGGAGCTATGAGCTTTTAAGCGGAAGCGCTCCGCGCAATTTTTTATAAAAATCATCGCCGCAGGCGAGCCTTGAGCAGTAAGCCACATGGTCGGTCGAGACGTCAGACATCAGACGGTCAGACGTCAGAAGCTTTCTCAGCTTGGGACATCATGCCCGAGATAAATGTCAGCCATTAGCAAAAAACGATAGCGGCCTCCGGCCGCTTTGTAAAAAACGTCGCGAAGCGACACCTATAAAGTCTGACGTCTGATGTCTGATCATCTGACGTCTCAATCCCGCCTGACGCAAAAGCCAAGCACACCAATCTCTGCACTTTTTTTACAGGAGGTATTCATCATGAAAAAGAAAACCATTCTCCTCACTTTGGCCGCGGCTCTTCTTCTTGGGAGCATCGCATCGGCCGCCGAACCGTCCAAATCCTACATGGACAGCCTCATCCGCGCAGGACAACCTGTCCCGACGGCAGACAACCGCCGAGATGTCGCACCCCCGCCGAAAGCCGTCGCTCCGCAAACTGCGCCGACACAAGCGGGAACGCCCGCCAATCCGGCTCCGACTCCGGTTGCTCCCAAAAAAGATTTACCCGCGCTTCGCTATCGCGGCCACGGCCCGGCCGCCATGCCCCGGCATCACGGCGCTCCTCCGGCAGATATCCGTCCGGAGCCGCGCGGCGTCTTTCACGGCGTCGGCCCCGCACGCCCGCCCAAACACCGTCCCGTAAGACCCGTGCCGAGAAGAGAACCGGCACAAATTGCATTGGTTATCGATGTAGGCCCCGATCATTCTCCGCACCATCCGCAACCACAACACCATCCCCGCCATGGCCGCCACGGTCATCGGTGAGTTATCCGCTGACCGTTATCAAGGAGCTGTGAAAAAATGATTTTCATTTTTTCGCGGCTCTTTTTACAAGGAATCATGCGGGGCGTTTCCCCGCGGAACTCCTTACAGCTCTTCATTTTCTTCCTTTTCCGAAAAAGGAAGAGAACGAAGCAAGAGAAAGAAGCCGCCGCCAGGGCAAGACAGTTAGCAGTTAGCAATGAGCAATTAGAAGTTGGCCGAGCTTTTTCTTGTT
>CAVHDO010000071.1:0-8409 GCA_963634795.1 Oscillospiraceae bacterium | reverse complement strand
TAGCGGAAGGTGGAGAGGGGGAGGGTGCAGGCTTTGGCGGCGGCTTTTCCTGTGATTTGGCCGGATTGCCAGAGGCGGCAGACGGTTTCAAAATTTTCCGGCAGCGATTTTTGCGGTCTTCCGAAGCGGACGCCTCTTTCTTTGGCGGCGACGATACCTTCGGCTTGACGACGGCGAATGGTTTCACGTTCGTTTTCGGCGACGAAGGAGAGGACTTGGAGTACGATGTCGCTGAGGAATGTGCCGAGGAGGTCTTTGCCGCGACGCGTATCGAGGAGCGGCATATCCAAAATGACGATGTCGACGCCTTTTTCTTTTGTCAGCAGGCGCCATTGCTCGGGAATTTCTTTGTAGTTTCGTCCGAGGCGGTCGAGGCTTTGGATGTAAAGGACGTCGTTCTTTTGCAAGCGGCGCAGTAATTTTTTGTATTGCGGTCGCTCAAAATCTTTGCCGGATTGTTTATCGATGAAAATATTTTTCTTGGGGATTGGGAGTTGTCTCATGGCGAGGAGCTGCCGATCTTCTTTTTGTTCGCGGGTGCTGACGCGGATGTAGCCGTACATATTTCCCATCGGATTTCCTTTCTATGAGGAAGCGCTGATTGAATCGTTATCTTGTTTTGCGATAAGCATAATGATGCAAGACAAGGAAAAGGGCGACGCAGATAGTGAACCCTATCTAAGGAGCCCTTTGACGCCGTATTGCATCATTATGCCGCAAAACAAGATTCTTCGATTCAATCAGTGGTTCCGTAACAAAAAATCGCGTAGACTATAGCGGTGTATAGAATACGCGAGTTTTTTGCGTTGATTGGAAATTTGGGAAGCGGAGTTTGTTGCTGTTTCTCCTTTTCGGACGGCGTTTCCTATGATACAATAAAATTGATTTTTTTCGAATTTTTTTTGAGGAGGATTGTGATGGGAATGAAGGAGTATACTTTTGGTTTTGGGATGGGGACGCAGAGTGTGATGCTGCCCGAGGAGCATGTGTCGGATGTGCTGGAGGGGAAGGCGGTGCCGGCGGTCGATGTGAAGGAGGCGACGCTGTCTTGTATGCGGCATCCGATCGGGTCGAAGCCGCTTTCGGAGATTGTGCGGCCGGGGGAGAAGGTGTGCCTCGTGTGCGCGGATGTGACGCGTTCGTGGAATCATTCGGCGGATTTTGTGATTCATATCGTGAATGAGCTGAATGCGGCGGGGATCCCGGATGAGGATATGGAGATTGTATTCGCGCAGGGGACGCATCGGGCGCATACGGCGGAGGAAAATGTCCGCACGGTGGGCGAGGAGGTGTGCCGCCGGATTCATTTGGTGCAGCACGACAGCCGGAATAAGGATGAGCTGGTCTACATGGGCGACACGAAGCTGGGGACGCCGGTGTGGCTGAATCGTCACGTGGCCGAGGCGGATCGTGTTATTTTGGTGAATGGGATTACGACGCATTTGTTTGCCGGTTACGGCGGCGGGCGGAAACTGATTCTGCCGGGTGTCGCGGGCTGGGAAACGGTGCAGAAAAATCATTGCCACGCGCTGGCGGATGATTTCGGCGGCGGGGTGAATCCGAAGACGCGGAGCACGGTGCTGGCGGATAATATCGTGAGCGACGATATGCAGGAGGCGGCGGATATGGTGAAGCCGTGTTTCCTGATTCATTCGGTGCTGAATGCGGAGGGACAAATTTGCCAGATGGTCGGCGGCGATCCGTATGAGGCGTGGCTTGCGGGGACGAAGAAGGTGTACGAGGTGCAGCGCGTGCCTTTCAAGCAGAAGGCGGATGTGAGTTTTGCGTGCGCGGGCGGCTATCCGAAGGATGTTTCCCTGTATCAGGGCTGCAAGTGCTACGATCCGGCGGAGGCGGCGACGAAGGAGGGCGGCATCGTGATCGCGATCATGGAAGCGAAGGATATCATGGAACCGCCGGAATACATGGGAAGTTTCCGTTTCGAAAAGGAAGCGGACATGGAGCGGGCGCTCAGAGATTGTTTCACGATTCCTTTCTTTGTCGCGTTCAATCTTTTCAGCATGGCGCATCGCTACACGATTTATCTCGTGACGAAGCCGGAAAATTTCGAGGAAGTGAAGAAAACGCACCAAATTCCCGTCGCGACGGTGGAGGAGGCGTGGAAACTGGCGAAGGAGCAGCTCGCGCGCGAGGGCAAGGAGGATTACACGATCAATATCATGCCGCACTGCGCGTCGATTGTGCCGGTGCTGGAGTGAGAGGCAGAATTTGGGCTCGGCTTTTTTGTCAGGCAGGATTGAGACGTCAGACGGTCAGACGTCAGATGTCAGATTTTGTCCAGCTTTTTTGTCAGGCGTATGATAGTTAGCAGTTAGCAATTAGAAGTGAGCAGTGCAGGTGCGCGCTTCGCGCGATTTTTATAAAAATGTCGCGAAGCGACACCTCTAAAGTCTGACGTCTGATCGTCTGACAGTCTGACGTCTTTGTCACTATGATAGAAAACAGCAGCAAGCACAAAATTTTACTCTGCTTGCATTGTCAAAAACGAATAAATATGGTATAAAGAAGGAAATAAAACGTACAAGGAAGTATCGATAAGGAAACGACGGGGGTGTTTGTCGTTTCCTTTGAGGGACGCCGATGAAATCGAGGAGGGATTTTCGGTTTCAACGGCGTTTTCTGTTTGCATCGACGGAGATGACAATGAGACTCAGTATAGCAGGCGGCTGCGGCGGAGAAGGGCGTAGCTGTTTTTTTGTATCCGGCGCGCAGCACACGTACATCGTGGATTGCGGCACTTCGACGGACGGGCTCGATCGCGTGCCCGATCTCACGGCGGAGGAAATCCGTAGCGCCGAATATATTTTTCTCACGCATTCGCATCGCGATCACACCGGCGCGTTGGAATATCTGGAAGAAATGGGCGCGGAGGCGACGGTGCTCATGAGCGCGCAGACGTATCGGCAGCTTCATTACAAGCCGAAAAATGCGATGATTCTAGACTCCACGGCGCCCGAAGTCGAGCTCTTGCCCGATTTCACGCTGCATTGGGGGCGGAGCGGGCATTGCTGCGGCGCGGTCTGGTACGCCATCACCTGCGAGGGGAAGACGGCTTTTTTCAGCGGCGATTACCGCGAAGGCGATCCGTTTTACAGAAACGATCCCGTGCGCGATCTGTCGGCGGCCGTCGCGGTAATTGACGCGGCGTATCCGACGGAGGAAACGGGCGATGCGATGCGCGTGCGTTTCGTGGAAACGGCCAAAAAAATCGCGGAGACGGGCGCTCCGATGTTTCTACCCGCGCCGCATTTCGGCCGCGGGCTTCCCATGGCGATGCTGCTGTGGGAAACCTTCGGCGCCGCGCATCCCGTGCATTTGGCGTCTGCGCTGTACAAAGAATGGGCGCGCTTCGTCCGTCGTCCGTATTTCGTGAATCCCACCGTGCCGTGTCTCCCGACGGACGCGGTGTCCGAATGGGACGGAGAGACGGTGGCGCCGGGGCATATTTACATCTTGGCCGACGCGCAGCTCACCCGTCCGTCTTCGCGTGCTCTTTTGGAGAAACATCTGGAAGCCGCGCTGCTTCTGACCGGCTCGGCGCATGGTTACGGTCGCGCGAAAGATTATTTGGAAACGGGCCGCGCGACGCAAGTCCTCTGGCCGAATCACCAGACGTACGGAGAAATGAAAGCGCTTGCGGCGAAAAATGATTTCAAAACGGTGATTCCTTTCCACGATCCGAATCGGGAGCCGGAAGCGTTGCTGTATGAGTTTTGAAAAGCAGTGCATACTGAAAGCAGTGCACAGTGCACAGTGCAGAGTACACAGGGATTGGGGTACTCTGCTTTTTTTGTCAGGCAGGATGGAGACGTTAGATTTTAGCGGTGTCGCTTCGCGACATTTTTATATGCGCCTTCGGCGACCCATCATCCGGCGCTTCGCGCCACTGACAACCGTCCACCGGAAGGTTATCTCCAAAGGAAGGCTAAATAAGTGGCGGCTTCGCCGCATTTTTGTAAAAATCATCGCCGCTAGGCGATACCACTTTTGCTCCATGCTCCAGCTCATCGCTCCAAGCTATCTCGCGCCTGACAAAAAAGCTCAGCAATCATCTGACGTCTGACGTCTGACCATCTGACGTTTCAATCCCGCCTGTCAAAACAGCCGAGCACGCCAACCTGTGCACTGTGCACTTCACAATCTCATTCGCAACGCATTGAGAACGACGGAAACCGAACTGCAGGCCATGGCGGCGCCGGCGAGCATGGGGGAGAGGACGCCGAGCGCCGCGAGCGGGATGCCGATGACATTGTAGATGAGTGCCCAGAAAAAATTTTCGCGGATGGTTTTGAGCGTGCGGCGGCTGATACGAATGGCTTCTTCGGCAGCGTGGAGATCGGCGCGGAGGAGGACGACGCCGGCGGTTTCCACGGCTGCATCGGCGCCGCTGCCCATGGCAATCCCGACATCGGCGGCCGCGAGCGCCGGAGCGTCATTGATGCCGTCTCCGATCATCGCGACGGGGCCGTTTTCCTTTTGCAATTCGCCGACGATTTGCGCCTTTTCCTGCGGCAGGACGCCGGCGCGGATATGAGAAATCCCGGCCAGCTGCGCGATATACGCCGCGGTCTTCGGGTTGTCGCCCGTGACGAGCCAGGGCGTGATGCCCGCTTTTGTGAGCGAAGAAATGATTTCCGGCGCTTCTTCGCGAATCGTGTCGCTCACGCCGAACGCGGCTAAAACGCGTCCATCTTCAATCAAAAAGGAAACGGAAGCGCCTTCTTCTTCCCAGCCTTGGGTATCCCAATCAGGAATCGCAATGCCTTCCTCGGTCAAAAAGCGTTCGTTTCCGCAGAGAATTTGTTTTCCGTCCGCTTGTGCCCGCATACCGCGACCGGGCAATGTTTCCACGGCATTGATTTTGGCGGGCGCCGCGTCTTTTGCGTATCGGCAAAGCGCCGCCGCGATTGGATGCGAAGACGTTTGCTCCAATGCGAGCAGAAGAGACAGCGCGCGCGAGGTTTCGTTTCCTGTAAAATGCGTATGTGTGACGGAGAGCGCGCCTTTTGTGACGGTCCCCGTCTTGTCGAAAATGAGCGTTCGGACGGAAGCGAGACGTTCCAAATCGGACGCCGCGCGGAAGAGGACGCCTTTTTTGGCGGCCATGCCGGAGCCGACCATGACGGCTGTCGGCGTCGCAAGACCGAGCGCGCACGGGCAGGCAATGACGAGGACGGCCGTCCCGTGCATCAGCGCGGCTTCCGTATTTCCCGTGAGCCCAAACCAGATGAGCCCCGTCGCGGCGGCGATTGCAATGACGACCGGCACGAAGACGCCGGCGACGCGATCGGCGAAGCGTTGCACGGGCGCTTTGGACGTCTGCGCCGCTTCGACGGTGGCGATGATTGTCCCGAGCACAGATTCGCGGCCCACGCGTTCGGCTTTCATTTGAAACGCGGCGGTCGCATTCACCGTGGCGCCGATGACGGCATCGCCCGCGTGCTTTTCGACGGGAAGACTTTCGCCCGTCACCATCGATTCATCGACTGTCGTGTCTCCTTCCGTGATCACGCCGTCCGCCGGAATACGGTCGCCTGCGCGGACGAGGAGGAGATCGCCGACCAGAATCGATTTCGCCGGTTTTTCGACGAAGGCCGTCCCGTCCCAGACGAGCGCCACGGGCGGCGACAATTTGAGAAGCTCGCGAATGGCCGAGCCGGTTTTTCGTTTCGCCGCGCCTTCGAGCCATTTCCCGAAAAGAATGAAGAAAATGAGCCCTGCCGACGTTTCAAAATAAAGATGAGGCATGCCCTGCGCCATCATCCAAAGGCTGTAGAAAAAGGCGACGGAGGTCCCCAGCGCGACGAGGACATCCATCGTGAGCACGCCGCTCCGAATTGCGAAAAAAGCACCGCGATAGAAAAGGAGCCCCGGCCCGAATTGCGCTGCTGCGGCCAAGAGGCATTGCCAAAGCGCGGGCAGGCCCGGAAACGCGCCCGCCATGTCCCCGATCATTCCGATCATCATCGGCGCCCAGAGCAGCCCGGCGACGAGGAGCAAAAGCCGCCGTTTCCTCTCTTCGCGCCGCTCCGCTTCTTCCGGATCGACCGCTGCCGACGCGCCGAAACCGAGTTTCTCAATCCGCGCAATCAGATCCGCTTCCGTGACTTTTTTCTCGTCGCACAAAAATTCTCCGCGCCCGGTGATGAGATTCACGGAGGCCGAAGAAACGCCGTCCATTTTCGCGGTGACTTTTTCGATCCGCGAAACGCACGCGGCGCAATGCATGCCGGATACCGTCAAAAGAATTTTTTTCATGATGTCTCCTTGAAACGAGAGCCGCTGTCCGCTGTCCGTTATCCGTTTACCGATTCTCATTCGCAGTTGTCGGGGGGCGCGGACAAGCGCGACAATTTCCAAGCTCTCCATTTTCTACAGGATACGGAGAAAATCGAATTTTGTCAATGTTGAAATTGATTCGCAAATTAAAAAATAAAGAAGGAGCCAATGTAACAATTTGGCTCCTTCTTTATTTGTATGTATCAATGATTTTGTATCCGAAAAAAAGGCGGCAACCGTCAAATGATTTTTTCCATCTTTTATCTTTCATCCGCAATGCGGTACAACCCGTGTTTTGTGAGTGCGTTCTCTCTCGTGAGGCAGTAGGCGGGAGAAGAAATATCGTAGATGTCTTCGTAGCCGTTGTTCGGCAGATGCATGAGACCGCAGAGGGCGTCGAAGACGAGATCGTTTGTGAAAATTTTATTTTCATTGGCAGAAAGAGCCGCGGCAGTTTCCGGATAGCGAGCACGATATTCCGGCGAGAGATAAATAAAAAACGGAATGCGCACCATATCCCAAGTGAAAGCGCCGTCGCCGTGGAAAAGCTTGAAATCTTCGCCGTGATCGGATGCATAAAGTATGACTTGCAAATGCAGGCGGTCGTGGGCGTATTCGAAAATGCGTTGCAGAATTTCATCCGTATAGAGCAATGTGGAGTCGTAATCGTTGATATTTTGAGAATGTCCCGGATATTGAATGCCCGCATAATCTTTCGGAAGTCGGTCGCGGTACGTGTCGTGGCTGCCTTTGACACTGATGACGATAAAATGAGAGCCTTTCTCCGG
Source organism: Oscillospiraceae bacterium (assembly GCA_963634795.1). GTDB lineage: Bacteria > Bacillota > Negativicutes > Veillonellales > Dialisteraceae > UBA1822. Next base: position 1,321 of record CAVHDO010000071.1, on the reverse strand, counting down.
AATTTTTTTCAAATATTCCATGATTTGTGCATCATTGCCGGTACTGTTTTTCGTAAAATGGTGTTCTTTGGCACCCTCCACAATGAGGGACAGCGCCACGTTTCCGCGAGACGAGCCCGGATTGCTGATGAAATAGGTATCGTAACCGGCTTTTTGCGCCACATCGGCGATGGTGATCATATCCGATTGTTTCCGTCCGTTGTATTGATTGAGATTCGTGAGATACATCGAGTGCGCTTTGACGGTGAGGGGATAATTGGAGTAACTTTGCGGGAAGAGGAAGAAACCGGGATCGGTCGCTTTTTCCGAAAGCCAAGGCGTCGTGTCGACGGGATAATCCGGCTGAAACGCTTTCATGTGCGTGCGATTGGCCGTCTCTCCGATGATGAGAATTACCGTGCCGGGAAGCGGCGGTGCGGCGGATGGATCGAGACGGAGTTTTCCGATGTTCTCTGCATGAAGACGACGCGCGGCTTCCGATTCGATCAAATAATTTTTGGCGCTGATATATTGAGCAACAGGGAATAATTCTCGGGCGTAGTGATTGACGGAAATAACGGATGCCAGAAACAGAAGGACGAGGACGGCGAGGCGCGGGCGCGATAAAGGAGCGCCGGTTTCCGGGCAGTTTCCGCGAAGGACGAAGAGACCGACGACGAAAAGGGAAAGCAAAAATGCGCCAACGGCGGCGGCGAAGGGACCGTAGCCCATGTGAGAGGAAATAAAGGAGAGAGCTTCTTTTTTGTGCGTCAGCAGGACGGAAATCATATCGCCGCTTGTGAATGTGGCGTCAAAAATGCACCAGTAGCCGATGTACACAAAAGCAGACAGAGTGAAATATGCGATGAAAATCGTATTTACGGCAGAGAGGAAACGGCGCAGAAGCGGCAGGCGTGAGGCGCAAAAGGAAGTGAGGAAAAGGAACAGAATCGCTGGCATGAATGTCAGGATTTCATAATTCATTCTTTCCGCGCGCAGGCCGTATTCGCCGGAGATGGCGGTTGCGATATAGGAGTAGGGCAGGAGACAGAAATAAAACAGCAACAGTCCCGGCCGCCAAGCGCGGTGTGTGAGCAGTCGACCGGATGCTACTTCGGCTGCGAAAAGGCAAAGCATGCCGGCCAAAAGATCGCGCGAAGATTGGCACCAAGTCCATACATCACGCATCCCGATTGCGGAGAACCACAGCTGCACGACGAGCATGGAAAGCAATGCAAGTCCGAATGCTTTTCTGATGAAAAGCCAAGATGTTTTTTTCAAGAAATCGCCTCTGTTGAAAATCTGAATTGGAATTTTATGTTTATTATAGCATAGAAACGGG
>CAVHDO010000070.1:0-8415 GCA_963634795.1 Oscillospiraceae bacterium | reverse complement strand
GCTGCGAGACGCATCCGAGCACCCCTCCACCTGCCGCTCCTTCAGGGTCGCGGCATCGGAAAATTTCAAACAGGCGGGTTTCCTTACGCCGAGCACTGCTACGTCATGAAAAATCAAATTGGAAACAGCGGCCTTAAAATCATAGAAGGCCGCCATTGATGGGGGCCGCGCTTCGAGGCGCGGACCTTTGTGCCCTCTACTTTTTTCTTATATAGAGCCATTTCTTATGCTTCACGCTATTTTTTGCTCCATACTCCTGACGGCACGGCGCCGGCGAATTTTGCACAGGCGAACCTCCTTGCGCCGTTCTTTGCGAGACAAATTTTTTTGCGCTTTACTTTTTTCTCACGTAGAGTATTGCGCAAACATCGCTTTGCTCGTTTGCGATCTGTAGCGGCCTCCGGCCGCATTTGTAAAATAAATCGCGAAGCGCTTCCGCTTTCCCTCATCTCTATCGCAGAAAGTTTGGTATCTCAAACGCCTCAAAATCAAAAAGCGCATCCGTTCTGCCTCTCAATTCTCAATTCTGTCTTTTGTGTCGCCGAAGGCGCAATATAAAAATGTCGCGAAGCGACACCGCTTTCGAGCTCCCGGCTCCAAGCTCACGGCTCCAAGCTATCTCGCGCCTGAGCAAAAAACTAAGCACGTCATCTGACGTCTGATGTCTGACCATCTGACGTCTCAATCCTGCCTGACAAAACAGCCAAGCATGCCAATCCCTGTGTACTGTGTACTGTGCACTGTGCACTTTCTCAAACGCCACAAAAAAAGGAGCAAGCGCAAAGCACTGCTCCTTATCTCTCATTCTCATTCTTCCGGAAACGGCGGCCAGCCGAGTTCTTTTCCTCCGATGATGTGCGCGTGGAAATGGAAAACGGATTGGCCCGCTTTTTCTCCCGTGTTCATCACGAGACGGAAGCCGTCTTCCGTTAAGCCTTCCTTCTCCGCGATGCCTTTGACGACGAGGAAGAAATCGGCAAATTTTCGATTCGTTTCTTCATTGAAATCCAAAATATTTTTGACGTGAAATTTCGGAATGACGAGAATGTGCACCGGCGCGCAGGGCTCGATATCCCGGAAAGCCAGCCAGTTTTCGTCCTCATAAACTTTGTTGCTCGGAATCTCTCCCGCCGCGATTTTACAAAAAATACAATCTTCCATCGTAAATTCCTCCTTTATATACTAAGCCACCATTTGGCGAAAAGCGCCGCCGTCACGAGGAGCACCGCCGAAAAGGCGACCGCGTCCCGCCCGCTGTAGGCGAGGACGTGCATTTTCGTCCGACCTTCTCCGCCGCGATAGCATCTTGCTTCCATCGCCGTCGCCAAATCATCGGCGCGGCGGAAAGCGGAGATGAAAAGCGGTACCAAGAGCGGCACCATCGCTTTGGCGCGCTGCCAAATGTTTCCCGAAGAAAAATCCGCGCCGCGCGACGCCTGCGCCTTCATAATCCGATCCGTTTCCTCTAAAAGCGTCGGGATGAAACGCAACGCAATCGTCATCATCATCGCGAGTTCATGCGCCGGCACGCCGATGCGACGAAACGGCGACAGGAGCGACTCGATACCGTCCGTCAGCGTGATCGGGCTCGTCGTGTACGTCAAGAGCGACGAAAATCCAATCAGATACATGAGGCGAAGCGTCATGAGCGTCCCGTTCCGAAGGCCTTCTTCCGTCACGGAAATCCAGCCCCACTCCCAGACGACATTTCCCGGCGTCGAAAGCACGTGAATCATCATCGTGAAAAGCAGAATGAGCCACAGCGGCTTCACCGCGCGCACCACCATGCGAAACGGCACGCCCGACACCGCGATGCAAAGGCCGATGAAAGCCGTCACAAGGCCATAAGAGATGACGTCCTTCGCAAGAAAAATCGCCACGATAAAAATCATCGTGCAAAGAATTTTCGCTCGCGGATCCATGCGGTGCAGGAACGAGTTTCCGGGATAATACTGCCCGAGTGTGATATCCGTCAGCACAATCCCGCCCCCTTCCACAGCTTCACCATGCCCGCGGCCGCCTCCTTGGCCGTCACCGCCGTCTCCGGCACCGGAATGCCCCGCGCCGCAAGCGACAGCAACGTTTCCGTGAGCGGCGGCACGTCCACGCCCGCGGCCAAAAGTTCCTTCCGATGATGAAGAAACAAATCCATCGGCGCACCGTCCAACACCAATTTCCCGTGATCCATGACCAAGAGCCGCGTCGCCAGCCGTGCGATATCATCCATATTGTGCGATACCAAAATGACCGAAAACGCCCCCGCCTCATACCAAGCGCGGATTTGCGCGAAAATTTCCCGCCGTCCCACCGGATCCAGACCCGCCGACGGCTCGTCCAAAATCAGGAAATTCGGCTTCATCGCCAGGACACCCGCAATCGCCACGCGCCGCATCTGCCCGCCAGAAAGACGAAAAGGCGAACGCTTCGCATATTTCTCATATGAAAGACCGACGGCCGCCATCGCCTCTTTCACGCGTTTCTCCGTTTCCTCTTCGTCGCAACCCAGATTCCGCGGCCCGAATGCGATATCCTCCGCAATCGTTTCCTCAAAAAGTTGCTGCTCCGGATACTGGAACACCATCCCCACCGAGTGGCGCTTCGCCATCGCTTCCTTGTCCTTGGCCGAGAGATCCACCCCATCCACCGTGACGCGCCCCGCCGTCGGATGCAAGAGCCCGTTCAAATGCTGAATCAGCGTGGATTTCCCGCTTCCCGTGTGGCCGATAATCCCGACGAACTCTCCTTTTTCAATCGTCAGATCCACATCCGAAAGCGCCCGTTTCTCATACGGCGTCCCCGCGCCGTACACAAAGCTCACATCTTCGACGCGTATCGACATAATGCCTCTCCCAGCTCCTCATCCGTCAGACAATCCGTGCGGACGGAAATTCCTTTTTTCTGCAATGCGTATGCCAAATCGACGGAAACAGGGACATCGAGCCCGATTTCCACCAAAGTTTCCGGCGAAGAAAACACCTCCCGCGGCGTCCCCTGCGTCACCAATTTCCCTTGATGAATCACGAGCACCTGATCCGCCGTCGCCGCCTCTTCCATGAAATGCGTAATCAGGACGACCGAAATGCCCTCTTTTTCATTCAGCTCGTGCACCGTCTTCATGACCTCGGCACGCCCCACCGGATCCAGCATCGCCGTCGGCTCGTCCAAAATGATGCAATCCGGCTGCATCGCCAAGACGCCCGCAATCGCAATCCGCTGCTTCTGCCCGCCCGAAAGCATCGAAGGCGCGTGCTGGCGATACGCGCTCATGCCCACCTTCGCCAGCGCCGAGTCGACCCGCGCCCGGATTTCCTCCGTCGGCACGCCCAAATTCTCCGGCCCGAACGCCACTTCCTCTTCCACGACCGCCGCAACCAGCTGGTTGTCCGGATTTTGAAATACCATCCCCACGCGCTGCCGAATCGTCCACACATTTTCCGGATCCGCCGTCGAAAGCCCCTCGACCAAGACTTCTCCCTCCGTCGGCAAAAGAAGTGCATTCAAATGCCTGGCAAGCGTCGATTTCCCGCTCCCGTTCGTCCCGATAATCGCCGTAAACTCGCCCTTCCCGATTCGACAGGAAACATCGGACAGCGCCCGGTACTCCGACCCATCCTCCGCCTCATACGCATGCGTCAGATGGCGTATATCAAATAAGATAGAATCCATGTAGGTATCCTTCCGTTTTTGTTATAAGAAACATTCATTTGAGTGAACAATTTTATATTGCCACATTATACCACAGAATAGAGAGAAACGATGAAAAGCAAAACTTTTTTCTTTTTTCCCTTCGGCGGCAGACGGGAGAAAGTACACAGTGCACAGTACACAGTGCACAGGGATTGGCATGCTCGGCTTTTTTTGTCAGGCAAGATGAAGACGTCAGACGATCAGACGTCAGACGTCAGAATTTGATTGGCTGTTTCGTCAGGCAGGATATGGCCGTTCTCCGTTAACCGTTGACCGCTGACCGTGAACCGGGCGTGAGGACTTTATTTTTCATGCGGCATGAGGAACGGATAACGGATAACGGATAACGGGTGTCGGATGACGGCTTTCTATGTCAGACGCAAGATGGCTTGGAGCGGCAATCCGGGAGCTTGAAAGCGGAACGCTCCACGCAATTTTTATACGCGTTTTCGTCATCCTATCGTCCGACGCTCCGCGCCCCAAATTGTACCAACAAAAATTTCAAAAAAACGGCAGTCTCATCCAAAAAGACTGCCGTTCTTTTTATTTCTACGCCGAATGGCGCTTATTTCTCCCATTCTCCCTTCTCGTCCGTTTCCTCGACTTGGTACCACGCCGCGTACAGCGCGGGGACGAAGAGCAAGCCCAGCGGAGTCGCGAGGACGAGGCCGCCGATGAAGGCAGCGCTCATGGGGCTCCAAAACGGATTCGGGAGAAGCGGAATCATGCCGAGGACTTCGGCGAAGCTTGTCAGCATGATGGGGCGGAAGCGGAGGACCGCCGAGTCGATGATGGCTTTGTACGGACTCATGCCTTCTTCCAAATGCTGGCGAATCTGGTCGAGCAAAATGATGCTGTTTCGGATGACCATGCCCATGATGGCGAGCATGCCGATGATGGCGACGAAGCCCATGGCTTCGCCCGTCACCGCGAGGGTGAGGAAACAGCCGATCACGCCCAAGGGACCGGAAATGGCCGCGATGGTCATGAGTTTGATGTCTTTCAATTCAAAAATCAAAATCATCAGGATGACGAAGACCATGACCGGCACGGGCGCCAAGATATTCGTCACGGATTTTTCGCTGTCTTCCAAGCTGCCGCTCGCCTCGAGCGTGTAGCCGGCCGGGAGATTCTTTTCAAAATCGACGAGCGTCTTCGTGAGAAGTTCTTTCGCGACGCTGTCGGCCTTCGCATCGCCCGCCGCTTCCGCACGGAGCGTGATGCAGGGCGCGGCATTCCGTCTCCAAATGGTGGAAATTTCATTTTCAAAAGAAATATCCGCAAATTCGCCGAGCGGCACATATTTCCCGCTGCCGACGTGTACGGGAATCGAAGCCAAATTCGCCAGACGCGCCACATTGTCGCCTTCGAGACGAAATTTGATTGGGACGAGCTGATCGCCCTGATAGGATTCGGAGACTTTGTAGCCGGAAAGTTTCACGTACAAATCCTGCGCGATGGAATAATTGTCGGCGCCGAGCGCGCGGAGTTTGTCCTGATCGAAGCGAAGCCGCACGACAGGTGCCGTTTCCGGCCAATCAAGGCTCGCATTCGTGACGTCCGGATTTTTCTCGGCCATGGCCAGCATTTCATTTCCGAGGCGAATCACTTCGGCCATGTCCGGCCCGCGCAGGCGCAGCATAATCGGATATTCGGCGGGCGGCCCGGTCGTGATGTAGCGGATGTGCGCACGCGCTTCGGGATATTGATCGGAAACAGTTTGCAAAATCTCGTCATGCAATGCGTTTCTCGCTTCGGTGTCTTTCGCGACGATAATCATCTGCCCGTGCCCGTCTTCCGGCGGCAACGGCGTAAAGAGCAGAATAAAACGCGGCGCGGAATCGCCGATGTACGTTGAGAAAGAGGAAACGCGTTCGTCGCCGTAGAGCGTGTCGGCGATACCGGCCATGACGCGTTTCGTGTCTTGGATGCCGGTCGCCTGCGGCAAATTTACATCGAGAATCAATTCCGGACGCACGGAAGCGGGGAAAAATTCTTGTTTGATGATGGGAAATGTCGCGAGCGACGCCACAAAAAGCGCCGCGGTGCCGATAATCATGGATTTCCGGAAATGCACGGCTTTCCGAATCGCTTTATAGAAAAAAGCGTACGCCGTCTCGTGGAGCCGATGTTTCCATTCGGACGGATGGTCGTCGACCTGAATCAATTTATAGCCGAGGACCGGAGAAACAAAAATCGAAGCGAGCCAGGAAATGACGAGCGTCGAGAGAATGACCCAAAAAAGAGAATTCGTGTATTCGGCCGTCGTCCCTTCGGCGAGCCCGACGGGAATGAAACCGGCCGCCGTGATGAGCGTCCCGGCCAGCATCGGCATAGCGCAGGCTTTGTACGCACTTTCTGCCGCTTCCATCCGTTCGGCGCCGTGCTCCAGTTTCACCTGCATCATTTCAATCACGATGATCGCATCGTCGACGAGAAGACCCAGCGACACAATCAGGGCGCCCAAGGACACGACGTGAAGGTCAATGCCCTTCCATTTCATGAAGAGAAACGACGCGCAAATGACGACGGGGACGCAGAGCGCGAGCACGAAACCGCTCCGAAGGCCCAGCGACAGGAGCGAGACGGCCATGACAATCACGAGCGCTTCCAAGAGCGCTTCGGTGAATTCGGCGATGGAATCATTCACGACGCTCGGCTGGTCCGCGACGAGATTCACATCGAGACCCACGGGAAAATCGGCGCGGATTTCCGCCACGGCTTTTTCGAGATTTTCGCCGAGTTTCAGATTGTCCCCGCCCGGCGTCATGGAAATCGCGACTCCGACGGCCGGTTTCCCATTGAAATACATGAGCGCCGTCTCCGGCTCTTCGTAGCTCTGCGTCACACGCGCGACGTCGCCCAAGCGGAACGAACGCTCGCCGACATGAAACGGAATATTTTCCAGCGCTTCCTTCGTGCCGATGAGACCTTCCACGCGCAGCGCGACATTTCTCGTGTCCGTGTGAATCGTGCCCGACGGCATCAGCATACCCTGCTGCTGGACTATTTGAAACACTTGCGACGGACTCATCCCGAAGGACGCCAATTTATTTTGATCCATTTCGATGTACATCGTCTGCGTCTGCACGCCCAAGAGCTCAATTTTTTGCACATCCTTGACGCCGAGGAGCTTTTGGCGCATCTTCTCGGCGTATTCCCGTTTCTCTTCATAGGAGAAACCGTCGCCCGTCAGCGCGTAAATCGATCCGTACACATCATCGAAACGGTCATTGATATACGGCCCGTAGACGCCGGCGGGAAGCGAGCTCCACACGTCATTCACCATGTTTCTCACTTCATGCCAGCGCGTCTGCACCTCCGCCGTCGGCACCTCATCCTTCAAATGGACGTAAATCACCGTCTTGCCGTCGTGCGTCACGCTGCGGAGATAATCGAGCCCCTTCGTGTCCTGCAATTTCTTCTCCAGCGGATCGGTCACCTGTCGCGTGATTTCCTCCGCGGACGCGCCCGGCCACGCCGCCGTCACCACCGCCTGCCGGATTGTGAAACTCGGATCCTCGCTGCGTCCCAGCCGGAAATACGACCATACGCCGCCGATGATGATGGAAATGATGAAGAAATAAACAATCGACTTGTGGCGAATGGCCCATTCCGCCATATTGAAACTTTTCATATGCGTACCTCTTCGCCCTCATGCAGCTTCTGTCCGCCGGCCGTCACGATGCGGTCGCCTTTTTTGACGCCCGCCGTGATTTCCACCGTATCGGCACCGTAAGAGCCCGTTTTCACCGGCACGAGCGTGACTTTCCCATCCTTCACGACCCAGACGGCCGGCTCCTTCTCCGTGCCTGCGATCGCCGTGAGCGGGATGTACAAGGTTTCCTTGCCCGCGCCCGTTTCCGCAAACGTCACCTCCGCCGTCATCCCGACGGAAAGTTTCGGCGCGTCCTTCAGCATGATTTTCGCGTCGTACGTCCCCGTCGATGTATTCGGCGACGCCGCTTTTTCGCTCAAAATCCCGGAAACGGAAACGCCCGGCAGTGCCCAGAATGTCACCGTGCACGGCATCCCGACGCTGTACGTCCCGTACTGTTTCTCCGTCAGGGAAATGCGCACCTCCATCCGCGAATCGTCCACGAGATACGTGATCGGCGTCCCCGCCGCGACCACCTGTCCGACTTCGTAAAGCGTCTGCCCGATGATCCCGTCTCGGTCCGCGACGAGCAGCGTATTCGACAAATTATTTTCCGCGCGCGCCGCCGCCGCCTGCGCCTGATCGAGCTGCGCCGCCGCCAAATCGTAGGAATTTTGCACCTGATCCATCGCCAAATCCGAAATCGCATTCGCGTCGTGCAATCCTTTGTAACGACGAAGCGTCGACGAAGCCAAATCAAATTGCGCCTGCGCCGACACCACCGTCGCATCCGCCGCCGCCTTCTGCTCCGTCGCGTCCTTCGAATCCACCTCAAAAAGCGCCTGCCCCGCCGTCACCCGGTCGCCGGCCTGCACATACCGATGCATGATTCGCCCGCCGACCTGAAACGCCAGTGCCGACTCAAAATGCCCGTGCACCGTCCCGGAAAACGTCCGTTTCTCCCCGGTCGTCTCCGAAAACGCCACCATCGTCTTCACCAAAGGCGCCACGCTCTCCTGCGCCTGTTTCTTCCCGCCGCAGCCGGTCATGCAAGAAACCGCGAGCGCCGCGATCAGACATGCTGAAATATATTTCTTTTCCATTCTGTTTCTCCTTTGTGAATAATGAAA